>DATNDM010000640.1:0-5636 GCA_035553235.1 Pyrinomonadaceae bacterium
GCAGGCTCTTGAACTGCGGATCAAGCTCCTGATCGTCTTTAATGCTATCGAGGTAGTGCCGCTGCACCATCCACTCGATATGAAGCGTCGTGATCGCTATCGCGAGCGGATCGTGAACCAGTATCGCAGCCGCGATCGCCTCGGGTGGCCCAATGACGTTGCAGATTGTGCCAAATCCGTCTTCAAATTCCATCCGAAACTGTTTGAAGAGTTGAATATGTTTCGCTTCTTCACTCGCGAACTTCAGCAACGCGCGCACGCGGAAGTCGTCGCCGCGCAGTTGCGGCCGCGCATGGTCCAGCACGAACGGAAGTATGAATTCTTCTACGAGTCCGAAGATACAGAGATAAGCATTGCCTCTGATTTGATTAAGAATTCGTTTCTCTTCCTTTGAAAGAAACGTGAGCGGCTCAGTTTGGGCCAGCGATTCGGGCATGAAGGGCTGCGTGAAATTGAGTCGTTTGTCGCCACCGATGACATCTTCCACGCGCCAATGAATGCTTTCCGAGGCCGCGAGCGCCGCCTGATACGAATAACTATTTAACATGTCGGGAACACCTCCTTACGGTTCCTACAATGCCTAACGCGTAAATAAGTTGCGTGAAGGGCCGGTGAGGGAATTCCAGATGCCACTAAAAAGCAACAACGAAATCAATCAACTGCGACACGCTCGTAAGTGGTTGTGTGCTGTAATGGATCTATCTTTATCGAAAGGGGATTTGTGTAATGAATACAAAATCGGCCTCAGCGCCAGGGCGAAAGAAAGCGTCAAGCATGTTCAAGGAAGCGGAGACGTTTTCGAGTTTCTCGGTAAACGATCTGAAGAAAGCGAAAGACTTCTACAGTCAGATACTCGGACTCGATTGTTCGGAACGACCGGAAGGACTCGAGCTTCACACGGCAAACAACGCGGTTTTCTTGTATCCCAAACCAAACCACACCCCGGCCTCTTTCACCGTCCTGAATTTTCATGTGGATGACATCAATGCAGCAGTGGACGATCTCACGGGCTTGGGCGTGACTTTCGAACACTACAATCTGCCTGACATCAAGACTGACGAACGCGGTATCGCGCGTGGCCCACACGGCCCGGCTGCGATCGCGTGGTTCAAAGATCCGGCGGGAAATATTTTGTCAGTGCTGGAAGAGAGGTAAACGTTTCACGCAAAGGCGCAAAGCGTGAATGCCCTGCATTGCGCCTTGCGTTCCTTTGCGGCTTTGCGTGATAACTCTTCGTGCGCCCGTATCAGACACATACAGCCCCTCAGCGAAATTTTTAGAAAACAGCCGAAATCTCAAATGGCAGCTAACTTGCTCTGTCCATCTGTTCGAACTACGGGAGATCTGAATGACCATCAAGCTCAAGAAACTGTCGGACCAGGTAATCGTCATTACCGGTGCATCGTCGGGTATCGGGCTCGTCACGGCGAGGCTCGCGGCGAAACGCGGGGCGCGGGTGGTGCTGAATGCGAGGAATGAGGAGGCGCTGCGGCAGGTCAGTGATGGAATAAGGGCGCAAGGTGGTGAGGCGATTTATGTGATCGGCGATGTCGGGCGGTTTGAGGACGTAAAGAAGATCGCGGATGAAGCGATTCAACATTTCGGTGGTTTTGATACGTGGGTCAACAACGCGGGCGTCTCAATCTATGGACCGGTGCTGGACCAGTCGCTCGAAGACCAGCGGCGATTGTTTGAAACGAATTATTGGGGAACTGTCCATGGATCGATCGTGGCCTGTGAGCATTTGAGAAAACAAGGCGGCGCGCTGATCAACGTCGGCAGCGTCCTCTCAGACGTGGCCATTCCAATCCAGGGCACATACTGCGCAACCAAACACGCGGTCAAAGGTTACACCGACGCACTCCGTCTCGAGCTTGAAGAAGAACATGCACCAATCTCAGTAACACTGATCAAACCGAGCGCGATCGACACGCCCTACACACGTCACGCAAAGAACCTGATGCCCGTCGAACCGCAGAACCCGCCGCCGGTCTACGCGCCCGATCTCGTAGCCGAGGCAATCCTGCACTGCGCGGAACATGCCGAACGTGATTTGTACGTTGGCGGCGGCGGTAAGGTGCTGGCCGAAGCGGGCCAGCTCGTACCGCGCCTCACCGACAAGATGATCGGAGCGATGATGTTTGACGTGCAGAAGTCTGATCGGCAAAAGCCGCCCGCTCGACCAGACAGTCTGCACGCGCCAACTGAAGATGGCGAAGAGCGTGGTGGTTATCCCGGGCACGTCGCCGAGTCGAGTGTCTACACGAAAGCATCAAAGCACCCGGTGATCACCGGTTCTTTGATCGCAGGCCTCGGACTCGCCGTACTCGTCGCGTGGCGTTCAGTATCCGCGAACCACTCAGAACCCGGGCAGTCCAAAGTTTTATTAGACAGATTACGCTAGCAAGGAAGGATGATTCACATGCGCGATCACGAGCCAAGTATCTGGAAGGGCATGGTAGCCGGACTCGCCGGCGGGCTTGTCGCTTCATGGACCATGAATCAGTTTCAAGCCGCCTGGACTCGCATCGCCGAAGGCAGGGAGAAGCCGCACGGTGCACAGTCGATGAAGCCGAGCGAGGGTTCACAAGGTGAGCAGGGCCAGGACTCACAGGACGAAGAGAACGCGACGGTCAAAGCGGCCGAGGCAATCTCTGAAGGAGTGTTCGGTCACGATTTGCAGGAGAGTGAGAAGGAACCTGCGGGCGCGGCCGTTCATTACGCCTTCGGCACTTTATCCGGCGGGATGTATGGCGCGCTCGCAGAGGTCACGCCGCAAGTGACGGCTGTCGCTGGTCTGCCGTTTGGCGCCGGTTTCTGGCTGCTTGCTGACGAGATCTCGGTCCCGTTGCTCGGTCTTGCGAAAGGACCAACTGAGTATCCGGTGTCAACGCACGTCTACTCGCTCGCTTCACATCTCGTGTATGGAATGACGGCTGAGATGAGTCGACGCGCGTTAAGGCGAGTGCTGTAAATCGATATTCATCCGCGTAATCCGCGGTTAAATAAATCATCCAACATAACCGCCGAATTGCGAATCAGAAGCAGGCGTTTGGCTTTGTCATTCGTGAAGATGCGGATGATAATACGACTATGAACGACAACATGTTGGATGTGTGGGCGGAGTCAGCGCGGCACTGGACCAAATACAGCGACACTCTACACAAAATGTTTGTCCCCTTGACGCACGCTTTGATCGAGCGGGCCCGAATCGGCAAGGGACAGACGGTGCTCGACGTTGCTGGTGGCGCAGGCGAGCCGTCGCTAACGATTGCCGAAGTAGTTGGACCGGAAGGATCGGTAATGTGCACTGACGGCGTGGCGCAGATGGTTGAAGCTGCACGCGCGGAGGCGCAACGTCGCGGGTTGACGAACATGCGGTTTCAACAGTGCCCGGCGGATTCATTGCCGTTTCCCGATAACTCGTTCGACGTGGTTGTCAGCAGGCTCGGCGTGATGTTCTTTCCGGATCCGGTCGCGGCGTTCCGCGAGATGCTGCGCGTGCTTCGGCCGAACGGTCGAATGGCGTTTGCCGTGTGGGCCAAGAGCGACGTCAATCCGTTCTGTTATCTCGTCACGCGCGTGCTGGACCAGCACGTGCAGTCGCCCGCGGCCGCTCCTGATGCCCCGAATGCTTTTCGCTTCGCCGAGCCAGGCAAGCTTATCAATGTGATGAAGCAGGCGGGCGCGGTCGATGTAGCGGAAAGCATTGTTAATTTCGACATCGAAGCGCCAATCTCGGCCCGGCAGTTTTGGGAGATTCGCTCGCATACGTCCGATACATTGCGCGACAAATTAGCGAAACTGCCCGCGGACGAGCAGGCACAGATTGGGGGTGAGATCGAGCAGGCGGTGGCAGAGTTCTTTCCGAACAATCAGATGAAGTTTCCAACCCAAATGCTGATCGCCACCGCGACAAAGCCGCCCGCAGATTAGGCAGACTGATTATAAATTCTGTGCAATCTGTGGATAGAATATCCAGCATGCAAAGGTCGCTGTTGGACCAGAAGTGGGCTGGTTATCTGGTAGCGGTGGTGAGTGTTGGCGCGTTGACACTGCTGCTCAAGATCGTCGGCGCGCACGTTAACGCGGCAACGGTGTCGCTCGCGCTGCTGCTTAATGTTTTGTTCATCGCGACGCGCTGGGGCAGCCTGCCCGCACTCGTAGCGTCGATCGTCGCGATGCTCGGTTTCAACTTTTTCTTCCTGCCTCCTTTCGGCACTTTCACAATCGCCGCGACTGACAACTGGATTGCGCTCCTCGCGTTTCTCGTCACCGCCGTCACTGCGGGACAACTCTCCGCGCGCGCCAAACGACGAGCCGAAGAAGCCGAAGCGGGACGAGGTGAGATCGAGCGACTCTACGCGGAGCTGCGCGATGCGTTTCAACGAGCGAGTCATGCCGAGGCTTTGCGGCAGAGTGAAAAACTAAAGTCCGCACTGCTCGACGCCGTCACACACGATCTGCGCACGCCGCTCACCTCGATCAAAGCTTCAATCACCACGCTGCTCGACGAGGTGCGTGATACCGAGCCGCCCGTCAAACTCGATGCGGCGTCGAGAGTCGAGATGATGGAGGTAATCGACGAAGAAAGCGATCGCTTGAGTCGTTTCATCAACGGACTGATCGAGCTCGCGAGAATCGAAGCCGGCGAATTGCAACTCCGTCGCAGTTGGGGCGCGGTGGACGAGATCATTTCCGCGGCGTTGTTGCGCGCGCAGTCGATCACGCGTAATCATCGCATCGAGTTGGAGGTCGAGAAAGAGTTGCCGGGCGTGCGCGTCGATGAACGCGCGGTCAGTGAAGTTATGTATACGCTCGTCGAGAACGCCGCGAAGTACTCGCCAAAAGGCTCCACGATACGAATCAGCGCGCGTCGCGCCGGTGATGAACTGATCGAGATGGGAGTCGAAGACGAAGGACCAGGCATTCCGGCTGACTTGCGCGAGCGTGTGTTCGATAAATTTTTCCGTGCGACGCGTGATGGCGACATTCGCAGCCACCAACCGACCGGCACGGGCATGGGCCTCGCGATTGCAAAGGGCCTCGTGGAAGCGCACGCAGGAAACATCTGGATCGAGTCGGGTGGCAATGGGAAGGGCACGCGCGTGTTGTTCACGTTACCGACCGGCGACGACGACGTGATCGAAAAGCCGAGCTACTCCGCGGCCACAGTCGAAACGCAATGACGAATCGACCACGCATTCTCGTAGTTGACGACGAGCCGCAACTGACGCGCGTGTTGCGCACTGGATTGACGTCGCGTGGTTATGACGTGCGTGCCGCGGCGGACGGGTTGGCCGGCTTCGAGGCTTTCAACGACTGGCATCCGGACCTTGTGATCACGGACTTGGCGATGCCGAATGTCGATGGACTCGAGTTGTGCCGTCGTCTGCGTGCGGTTTCTCCTGTGCCGATCATCGTGTTGTCGGCGAAAGGCGAAGAGAAGACGAAGGTCGAGGCGCTCGATCTTGGTGCTGATGACTTCGTGACGAAGCCGTTTGGAATCGACGAGTTGTTGGCGCGCGTGCGGGCTTCGCTGCGTCGCGCCAGCACTCCCGCCGCAAATGAAGCTACGCAAACGACGCTGGACTCCGGCGACTTTCACGTCGATCTCGAGACACGTGACATTATGG
>DATNDM010000641.1:0-4377 GCA_035553235.1 Pyrinomonadaceae bacterium
GCCGATTTCAAGAATGGCGTTGTTGTTTTTGCGCATCATGCTGTCGCGATACGACCGCAAAAACTCTTCGGCGCTGGCATTGATGTTGACGAGACCCGTGACGGCGACTTCTCGTTTGTCTGTCGCTGGAACGAGGCGTACTACCGGTTGGTTGAGTTGCAGGGCCGCGAAGTCGTGCTCGTTGAAGGCCGCCTTTTCGCGAAGAGCTTGTTGAAAGTCGGCCATCGAGGCCTGGGCGAGTGCTGACCCGGCCCCTAAGCAAACCAGCACGGTACAAAGAAGGTATCGATTACGCGTTAACATACGTCAGCCCTATCCAATATGATGCACTGGCTCGCACGGTGGATTCTTTTGTTACGCAAAATGACTAGCTTGGATAGCCATCGCATGAACCGTGCCAAGTGAGGAATAAACCGGGGGACGCAATGTATATAGAAGAAAGACCTAATGCGGATTAGTTCCGTCTAAATGGAGGGAGTAAAAATGGAGAGTGGAGCAACTTCTGAACTGTCGGCCCTGAAAACAAAACTGCGAGCGACATGGATCGCGGGAGACTTCGGCCAAATCGCGAGGTATTACGCAAGCCAGGCCGAGGAATTTATCGGGCGACTCGGTCTCAAACCGGGGATGACAGTCCTTGACGTGGCCTGCGGCACGGGTAATGCGGCGATCCCGGCAGCGAAAACCGGCGCGACTGTGACGGGTGTCGATATCGCCCCGAACTCGTTGGAGCAGGCCCGCGAAAATGCAAAGGCGGCAGGTCTGAATGCCAGGTTTGACGAAGGCGACGCGGAAGCGCTGCCTTATGCTGATGCGAGTTTCGATGCAGTAGTGACGATGTTTGGGGCGATGTTTGCGCCTCGACCGGAACTCGTTGCCGCGGAGCTGAAGCGAGTGTGCCGTCCGGGTGGGGTGATCGCGATGGCTAACTGGACGCCGAGCGGTTTTATCGGTCAGATGTTCAAAATATCGGCGTCGCATTTTCCACCGCCGCCGGGCATGACGTCGCCGGTGCTTTGGGGCAAGGAAGACACCGTGCGCGAGCGTTTCGGCGCGGGCATCTCAAAGCTGGATACAACGCTTCAAAATATCACTTTCGCGTTTCCGTTTTCTCCGGCGGACGTGGTCGAGCATTTCCGGTTGTATTATGGGCCTACGCAAAAGGCGTTTGGCGCGCTCGATCAGGAGAAACAGGCGGCGTTAAGGAAAGATCTGGAAGAGCTTTGGGCCACTCACAATCGCGCGACTGATGGTACGACCCTGGTCGATGATGCTGAATATCTGGAGGTAGTAGCCGTGCGGGCTTAGTTGGCTCCGCCCGGCAAAGGCAGGAGAGATGTTTCGGAGGATTGTTGTTGCGGCTTTATTTAGTGTTGCTCTGACATTTCTCTTCTTTACGAACGTTTGTGCGCAGAGTGCGACGCCGCCGCCGCAGCCGCTAACAGGGCCAGGCGGCAAGCAGTCCGCGCACGCGTCGGTCACGAAAAACAAATACGGCAAGGGCGGGCAGGAATACTGGATCTTCGAGCCTGACTCGCCTAAGCCGCGCACCGCGCCCGTGATCGTTTTTCTGCACGGCTGGGGCGGCATGAATCCTCTGTATTACGGTGCGTGGCTGGACCATCTGGTGAAGCGTGGCAACATCGTCGTCTATCCGCGTTACCAGGCTAACCTGCTGACTTCGATCAACGACTTCACACCGAATACGATTGCGGCAGTCAAGGATGCTGTCCATCGTCTGCAAACAGAGCCGGGTCATGTGAAACCGGATTTTAGTAAGTTTGCGACGGTGGGCCATTCGTTGGGTGGATTGCTCGCAGCTAACGTGGCAGCACTGGCAAAGGAATCGAATCTGCCGCGCGTGCGGGCGGTGATGTCTGTCGAGCCGGGCATTACTGAGTCGCCGATCAACGTTCCGCTTGCGGATTTGAAGAAGATTCCGGCGGACACGCTGTTGCTCGCAATCGCAGGAGATCAGGACGGTCTGGTACGTGATAGAGACGCGAAGCGGATCTATTACGAGTCAACTCGGGTTGCGGCCCGGAACAAGAATTTCATCACGCTGGTTTCCGATTCACACGGCCAGCCGGAGTTGGTGGCGAGCCATCGTGCGCCGACCGCGCTCAACAAGGATTACGACAGCGGCGAAGGTGTCGGAGGCGCGCCAGGCGGCCGGTCTGATCCGATCGGCGACGCAGCCATTTCGCGGCGCGTGCGTCCCGAGACGATGATGGTGAACGCCCTTGATTATTACGGCACCTGGAAACTCTTCGACGCACTCACCGACGCCGCCTTCACCGGCAAAAACCGTGAGTACGCCCTCGGCAACACTCCGCAACAGCGCTTCATGGGCGTTTGGAGCGACGGCGTCCCCGTTAAAGAACTCAAAGTCACCGACAAACCGTAGCCACAAAAAGGCACAAAAGAGCACAAAAGATCGTGTCAATTCCTGCCTATAGAAGTTTCGGGGGGCACGTATGAAATCAGTTTACAGAACCGTAGTCGTGTGGGCGGTGATGATTGTGGGCGCTGTTTCTGTTTACAGCCAGAGCGTAAAAAAACAGGATCCGAAAAATAAGAGCACGCAGACGACGGCTAGTCAGCAAACTCAGGACTATGTTTTTCCAACCCACAAGGAACGATTCGATCGATACGTCAGGAGCACTGTTGGTCCATTCCGGCTCGCGTGGACGGCAGCTGCGGCGGGCATCGCGCAAGCGCAGGACCATCCGGAAGAATGGGAACAGGGAATGAAAGGATATGGCAAGCGTTACGCCTCTTCCCTTGGCCAGAACGCGATCCAGCAGACTGTCACGTATGGTCTCGATGAAGCGTTTGGGCTTGATACCGGTTTTCAAAAGAGTAGGCGTGAAGGATTTGGGGCGCGCGCGAAAGATGCGCTGATTCAGAACCTCACGTCACGGACCAAGAGCGGCGGCCGCGTTATCTCAGTGCCTCGCTTTGCCGGAATCTACAGCGGCGCGATCATCGCCCGCGAGACGTGGTATCCGGATCGTTACAGTTACAAAGATGGGCTCAGGAGTGGCACCACGAATCTATTGACGGGCTTTGGGATCAACCTGATCCGTGAGTTTGTTTTCAACTGGTGACACAAAGAAGCACAAACGCACCAAAATACTTTGTGCCTTTCGTGCTTTTTGTGTACTCGTCACAAAGTTCTTGACTCCCGCGCGCGTCCATGCATATTCTCCGGTCCCCATCACACTATTCGCATCGATCTCCCCAATGGATTCGTCTACTCAAAAGGAGCCAGAATCATGCGAATTGCTCATCTCTCGAGATTGTTTCTGTGGGCTGCGATTATCAGCACGCTGGCCGTGGTGGCTTGCCAGCAGGTGCAGCCCAACACCGCGAGTGCAACGTCGTCCAGCCCCACCAAAAATGACGGCAAGATACCTATCACGACTTCGTCCGAAGAGGCCCGCAAGGAGTTTCTCGCCGGACGTGATCTCGCTGAAAAACTCCGTATCACCGATTCTATTGCACACTTCGACAAGGCTATTGCACTCGATCCCAACTTCGCACTCGCGGAGTGGCAGCGAGCGAATGTCTCGCCGAGCGCCAAAGAGTTCTTCGAGCACCTGAAGAAGGCGGTTGCGCTCGCTGAGAAAGCGTCAGACGGCGAACGCATGCTGATCCAGGCGAACGAAGCGGGCGCGAACGGCGATCCGACGAAGCAGAAAGAGATACTCGAAAAGCTCGTGGCCGCTTATCCAAACGACGAGCGCGCACACTTCAACCTCGGCGGTTACTACTTCGGCCAGCAGGACTTCACGCAGGCGATCAGTCACTACAAACGCGCAACCGAGCTCGCGCCCGACTATTCCACCGCCTTCAACATCCTCGGTTACGCGTATCGGCAGAATGAGGCTTACAACGACGCGGAGAACGCATTCAAGAAATACATCGAACTCATTCCTAACGATCCGAACCCGTATGATTCGTACGCGGAGTTGTTGCTGAAGATGGGAAGGTTTGATGAAGCGATCACACAGTACAACAAGGCGCTCGCGATCGATTCCAACTTTGTCAACTCGCATTTCGGCATCGCCGCAGCGTTGATGTACAAGAACAAGCCGGCTGAGGCGCAGGCGGAGTTACAGAAGCTGATGCAGAAGGCGCGCACCGATGGCGAACGTCGCACCGCGTTGTTTGGTCAGGCAGTGGTGGACGTCGATAGCGGCAAGCTGGATCAGGCCGTGGCGGACGCCGAGAAGGAGTATGCGATTGCGCAGAAGAACAACGATCCCGCGAACATGAGCGGTGATTTGCAACTGAAAGCAAACATCCTGCTCGAGGCTGGGAAGTGCGACGCCGCCAGGCAGGCATTTGAACAAGCGCTGAAGACGACGACGG
>DATNDM010000642.1:0-5903 GCA_035553235.1 Pyrinomonadaceae bacterium
TGAAGTTCGTTATGACGAAAGATTGCGGTTTCTGCTCGAATACGAGGTGAATCAGAGTGTGAGCGGTGCGAGCGTTGGCATCGCGTTGTTCACCGTTGACGGCACGTGCGCGATGGCCACCGCTGATTTTGACTCGCATACCGAGCTGCTCGGAACGCGCGCGCCCGGACGATATCAAACCACGGTCGAGATCCCGCCGTGCTGGTTGAATACCGGTCGTTACACCGTGACGATCTACATCGCGAACGCGATGAGCGGCGTCGTTTACGATCAGGTGGAAGCGATCGTGTTCAGCATCGTCGATACGGGCACGCCCGGGTCGCGTCATGGCGTTGCGCGCAAAGGTGTGTTGCAGCCGATCCTCGACTGGACCACGACGCAAGTAAGCAAATGAAGATCGTCATCATGGCTGACTCGCTCGCGATGGCTCGCGAAGGTGAGACTACCGTTCCGTTTGATATGACGTATCCGTATCTGCTCGATCAGTCGCTGCGGCGCCGCTTCGGATCCGAAGCGCCGCTGGTGATCGAGCGCGGTATGCGACGCCGGACGATCGAGTATGTGTTGGATGAGTGGTATGAGCTCGTGGATCTGCGCCGGGCGGAGGTAGTGATTATTCATGTGGGGATTGTCGATTGTGCGCCGCGAGTTTTTTTGAGACGCGAGCGACAGTTTGTCGAGAACCTGAGGCCGGCGTTGTTGCGTGAAGCAATTCTCAGTAACGTTCACCGACACCGGCGTGCGATCGTAAACCTGCGGAAGAAAGTGTACGTGCCGGCTGATCGGTTCAATGCGCTCGTGGGCCAGGTCGTCGCGAGAGCGAGAGCAAGCAAGCTGCGATCGCTTGTCATCGTGAATATCATTACGCCGCCGGCGGAGATGGACGAACGCTCGCCGGGTTTTATCAAGAACGCGAGTATCTACAATCACATTCTGAAGACACATGCGGAAACGAGCGGAGCGCACCTGATCGACCTAGATCGCATGATCAAGGAAGCGGGCGGCGCGGAGCAGCTCACGGTTGACGGCATCCACCTCAACGAAGCTGGTCACGCTCTGCTCGCGGAAGAGATTGAGAACCACGTCTTGCGTCTAATTTGAATTCTTCTCTGCGCAACCTCTGCGTCCTCTGCGTCTCTGCGGTGAAGAATTTATTTTTAACCGCAGAGACGCAGAGGACGCAGAGACTACGCAGAGAGAGCCGGGAGGGACGAGCTTGAAGGTTGCGGTGATTGGCGCGGGTAATATTGCCGAGAAGCACCTGGAAGTGCTTCAGGCGTTTTCGGACGTCGAACTGGCTGCCATTTGCAGTCGTGGGCATCCGCGGATCGACGCGCTCGCCGCTCGCTTCGGCATTCGCGAGAAGTTCAACGACTATCGAAAGATGCTCGACACGGTTTCCGCCGACGCCGTCTTCGTGCTCGTCAGTGCGATGCAGATCGTGCCGGTCGCGGCTGAGTGTTTGAAGCGCGGCATTCCTACGTTGCTCGAAAAGCCGCCGGGCTTGTCGGCAAAAGAGACCGAGAGCCTCGCGCAGATAGCGCACGAAACAAACTGTCTTAACATGGTCGCGTTGAATCGTCGCTTCTACAGCGTCATGCAACGCGCACGCGAAGAGATATTGAGTGTTGGTCCACTCGTGTCAGTTCTCGTGGAAGGTCCGGAAAGGCTGGGCGAAGTGAAAGCTGTTGGCATTCACCCGCCCGAGATCATTGCTGGCCTGCTCTTCGCAAACAGCATTCATTGCATAGATCTTTTGCGTTACTTCGGCGGTGATGTCGAACACATTTCGACAACGGCGAGTCAATGGGATGAAGAGCAGAAAAACTCGTTTGGCGCACTCATCAAATTCCAGAACGGTGCGACTGGCCATTACATTGCACACTGGATGTCGCCCGCGAGTTGGGCAGTTACACTTTACGGCATGGGCCGACGCGTCTCGCTTAATCCATTAGAGAAGGCGACGCTGATGGACGCGGATCGGTCTGAGAAGCTGTTGCCTGTTGATGAAGTAGATGTGAAATTCAAGCCCGGGCTGTACGGGCAGAACCGGTTCTTTTTGGATGCGGTTCGCGAGCGACGCCCGATCGAATATCCGGCGTCAGATCTCGCCGACGCGGTTAAGACAATGCAATTGATCGAAGCGATTTCGCGAGGAACAATGTGATGCGGGCGGCGGTGATCGGACTGGGCCGTCACGGCATGCGACATCTGCAGGCTTATCAGCGTCTCGAGAACGTCGAGATCGTCGCAGTTTGTGATGTGCGGCCGGAGAACGTTGCGGCGGCGGTGGCAGAGCTTCCCACGGCGCGCGGATATGACGACTGGCGTCAATTGCTGAGTAACGAGCGACTCGATGTGATCAGCGTCGTGACGAATGGTCCAACTCACGCGCCGATCACGATTGCAGCGGCGGAAAATGGCGTGGGCCACGTCTTGTGCGAAAAGCCGTTTGCGACTTCTGTTGCTGACGGGTTGCGTATGATTGCTGCCTGTAAAAATCGTGGAACGCGCCTAGCGGTTTGTCATGGACGGCGTTGGGTCAGCAGCTATCAACAATTGCGTGATTTGATCGCTGGTGGATTGATCGGCAACGTCTGCCACTTCTGGTTTACTTGCGGCGGTGGACTGTTTGCCGGCAATGGAACTCATTTCATGGATCTCGCGCGCATGTTGAGCGGCGGTAATCCGGTTTTGGTAACCGCGACTGTCGACAACACCGGCACGCCGAATCCGCGCGGTGCTGAGTTTCAGGATCCGGGCGCGGTGGCTGTTTATCGTTTCAATAACGGTATGCGCATGGTGATCGACATGTTTGAAGATCTCGGCGTACCGCCGCGGATCGAGATTGTTGGGAGCATCGGCAGGATCTTGATTGACGAGGTTGAGGGTCGTTGGGAGATCGTGGCGCGGGCCGGTGATGATCGAGAGAAGCCGGTCGGGCAATACTGGTTGCCGCTCGTTCGCGAGCCATTCGAGCCAGTGCCGCTCGATATGGTTGAGATACTGGTCAGTGGATTGGAGGAGTTGTTGGGCGGCGGACCGATAAGCTGTACCGGTGTTGATGGTCTAACAACGCTCGAGATGGTGATCGGCGCACACGTATCCAGTCTTAACGGCGGCGTCCCGATTCGTTTGCCACTCAGCGACGAGTACCATGAGATCGATATTCCATTAACGTGATGGATTTCTCTGCCTAACCTCTGCGTTGTCTGCGTCTCGGCGGTGATTTGTTGCTAAGACATTATTAACCGCAGAGACGCAGAGGACGCGGAGGTTGCGCAGAGAAGATTTTCGAATGAACATCCTTTTTCTAATCACGGCGCGAGGCGGGTCGAAGAGCGTGCCTCGAAAAAACCTCAGCGAGATCGGCGGGATCTCGTTGATTGGCTACAAAGCCACCGCGGCTTTGCGCTCGAAGTACTGCACGCGGCTGATAATCTCGAGTGACGACCCGGAGATACAGCAGAATGCGCTCAGTTACGGCGCTGAAGTTCCGTTCACGCGACCCGCGGAACTCGCGACCGACACCGCGTCGAGCTTCGACGTGATTCGTCACGCGATGGATTGGATCGAGGAAAACACCAACGAGCATTACGACGCGATCATGCTGCTCGAACCTTCCGCTCCATTTGCAACCTGGGTCGACTTTGATAACGCCGTCGAGATGATGATTGACCGAGACGCAAGCGCGATCATCGGTATGCGCGAGATGGAAATCAATTCCGTGTTTGTCGGCGAACTCGACGACGCCGGCCGCATGACGCAGGTGATCGATCAAATGAATAAGCGTTACTTGCGGCGACAAGACACGCGCCCTGAATATACGATGAACGGCGCGCTCTACTTGTTCAAATGGGACTTGTTCAAAGAGCATCACACGATGTACGTCGATCGTGAGAACACGTACGGCTACGTCATGGATCGTTACCACTCGATCGAGATTGACGAGCCCGTAGATTTGCAGTGGGCGCGGTTTCTGGTAGAAAACGGTTACATCGATCTCTCATACTGGAAATAATGATGGACTTTCTCTCTGCGTAACCTCTGCGTCCTCTGCGCCTCGGCGGTGATCTTTCAATGCTAACCGCGGAGACGCAGAGGTTGCGCAGAGAATGAACCGAAGATGCGCACGCTAAAACAATTGATGGACCTGCAAAACCGCGTGGCGCTGATCACGGGCGGCGCGGGACACATCGGGCGCGTGCTGTGCGAGGGCCTCGCGGAACTGGGCGCGTCGATCGCGGTGCTCGACATCGATCACGCTGCGGCTGAAACTGTCGCCGCTGACATCGCTGCAAACAACAACGTCAAAGCGTCAGCGCTCGCAGTCGATCTCACTGACATCAGGGCCGTGCAGACAGCGCCCGCAAGAGTGGTGCAGGAATTTGGCCGGCTCGACATCGTGATTCACTGTGCGGCTTACGGCGGCGACACGCAGTTTCCGGGTTGGGCCGTGCCCTTCGACGAACAGACTGCCGAAGCCTTCGAGCGCGCGTTACGAGTCAACTTAACCTCGGGCTTCGTGCTGGCCCAGGCTGCACGAGAATCGTTGATTGCATCCGGCCATGGTTCGATCATCTTGATTTCGTCTATCTACGGGCTGGTTGGGCCTGACATGAGTCTTTACGAAGGCACGTCGATGGCCAACCCCGCGGGTTACGGCGCTTCGAAAGGCGGCCTTTTGCAACTCGTGCGACACCTCGCTACTGTGTTCGCGCCGCATGTTCGAGTGAATGCGATCTCACCGGGCGGCGTTTGGCGACAGCAGCCCGGAGTGTTTCACGATCGTTATCGCGCGCGCACGCCGCTCGGTCGCATGGCGACGGAAGAGGATCTGAAAGGCGCTGCAGCCTATCTTGCCAGCGACCTTTCGAGTTATGTGACTGGACATAATTTAGTAGTCGATGGAGGCTGGACCGCCTGGTAGTTCAGAGCCATCCACAGATTACGCAGAGAAATCTTTCTGTGTAATCTGCGGATGGCTTTGAACTCAGAAGAAAACAACAACATGGAAACTCGTTTAGAAGAAAAACAGACTGGCCAGCAACTCTACCGGCGTGCGCGTCAACGCATCCCCGGCGGCACGCAACTACTCTCGAAGCGGCCCGAACTGTTTCTGCCCGAACAGTGGCCGAGTTATTACTCGCACGCGAAAGGCGCGGACGTTTGGGATCTCGACGGACGCAAGTACACGGACATGAGTTACATGGGCATCGGCGCCTGCGTGATCGGCTACGCTGACGACGACGTCGACGCGGCGGTTAAAGCAGCGATTGACACCGGCACGATGACCACACTCAACTGCGCGGAAGAAGTCGAGCTGGCGGATCTGCTTTGCGAACTGCACCCGTGGGCCGAGATGGTCCGTTACACGCGCGCGGGCGGCGAAGCGCTTTCCGTCGCCGTGCGGATTGCGCGCGCGCACACCGGGCGCGATCGCGTCGCCTTCTGCGGTTATCACGGGTGGCACGATTGGTATCTCGCCGCGAATCTTTTCGAAAAGGACGCACTCGGCGGGCATTTGCTGACCGGTCTCGAGCCCAGCGGAGTGCCGAGTCAACTCAGCGGCACCGCGCTGCCATTCCACTTCAACCAGATTGAAGAACTGGAACACGCGCTCGGCGATCGGCGCGAAGAGTTTGCGGCCATCGTCGTCGAGCCCGTGCGAAACTACGATCCCGACACGGGTTTTCTCGAACGCATCAAGGAGATCGCGGAAGAGATTGGCGCGGTGCTGATCTTCGATGAAGTGACGTCGGGCTGGCGTCTGAACACCGGCGGCGTGCACCTCGTCTACGGCGTGTCTCCTCACGTGGCGGTGTTTGCGAAGGCGATGGCGAATGGTTATCCGATGGCGGCAATCATCGGCACGGGCGACGTGATGCAAGCGGCGCAGGACA
>DATNDM010000643.1:0-4212 GCA_035553235.1 Pyrinomonadaceae bacterium
CAAGAAAGATCTCGCAAACATCACGGTCCCACAGTCCCAACGTTTTCCTATCCGTCACCGGATTTTCAGAAACGACCAACGGCTCGTGCTGCTTACCAACAAAACGCACGTGCATTGCTTCATCGGACCAGCAAACCCTCGCTTCCGCATGACGCGTGGGTCTCGCCGGCTGACCAGACCAGTAATGCTCGATCAGAACGGGCGCACACTGTTCCCAAATCTGATTGTCGAAGTCGTCTACGTTGATGGGCTGGTTAACATGGCGGGCGACTACGGTCGGCTCAGTCATCGCAAAGCCCCCAGACAATCGCTTAACAACCGCTCCGGATCGTCACTCGTAAACACACGCGCCGTCGTCGACTTCTTCCCAAACTTCTGCAACAAGTAGTCTGACTCGTCCGCAACGCCGCCCGTCCCCGTCAAGCACCCGATAATCTTCCCCTCATCATGCGCGATCGTGAATTCATTCAACGACCCCATCGCGCCCGAGACGAACAGCACGATATCGCACGACCGGACCAGCACAACGTTTCGACCCTTCAATCCAAACCCCGTGTAGATCAACGCATCGCACGCGTCAACCGGCAGCTTGTACAACTCCATGTGCTCGCGTTGATTGCTGGCCG
Source organism: Pyrinomonadaceae bacterium (assembly GCA_035553235.1). Lineage (GTDB taxonomy): Bacteria > Acidobacteriota > Blastocatellia > Pyrinomonadales > Pyrinomonadaceae > PSRF01. Next base: position 627 of record DATNDM010000643.1, read on the forward strand.
GCGATATCCCGACATGAAAACTACCCGCGTCGTGCGCCGTCTTGCCAACCACGTAAACGATGCCCGTCGTCCCGCCCGTCAGCAGTATCACATCCTCGGCGGCAATCACGCGCGCGAGCCGTTCAGCTTTCTCGACGAGCGTGTTGCCCATCTCGAGTCGCGCGCTATCAGACGCTGCCGAACCCATCACTCCGATTCTGGTTTTCATAGTTAGTCTACCGACTCATGGACCACCTGCTGTTCATCAACTCGCACACGCGCCACACGTTCTTCCCGGTCCCACCAACGTTGCGTGATGAACCACACCAATCCAGGCATGAGAAACAACATTCCGATGCCGACCGTCACGATCCGGGGCGAAATCTGAAACCGGTCCAGCAGCTCGCCGGTGACGTAGTTAGATGCTGCCATAGTCAAAGTCACTAACGCCAACTCAGCCGCGAATACACGCCCGCGAAAGTTATCCACGACCGTGCGCTGCAATATCACGGTGGAAAACACCCAAAGAATGCTGCCGCCGCAGTGCGCGATACCGAGCACGACGAGGGCGAAGATGAAACTGGTCGCACTGCCGAACAACATGTAGAACAGGCTTGCGATCAGAAAGGCGATCCCGATCGACGCCTGCATGCGCCGGTTTCCTTCGCCCGAAAGCCGGCGCGCCACAATCGGCCCGACAGCCGTGCCGATGCCGCGCGCGGCGAAAAGAACACCGATGCCACCCGCAGCGTCTTTGCCGACCGGGAAGATTTTTTCACCAAACACGGCGAGCAGCGTCAGTATGCCGCCGCCGAGTCCCCACGCCGGTTTGACGAGCAATGCGGCGAGGACGCGCGGTCGATCCTTAACGTACCTGATGCCCTCGATCGTCTCAGTGATCCCCAACAAGCGGCCGACGGATATCTTCTGTCTTTCGCGCTTCTGCCGTTTTGGCAGCCGGATACTCGCAATCAACGCCGCTGACAAAAGATAAGTCACAGCATCGAGAATGAAAGCGACATCAGTTCCAAAGAGACTCGTGATAAAGCCGCCCAGCGCTGCGCCGAGTGTGAGCATCGCCGACCAGGTCACCGAAGAGATCGCATTTGCGGCCACCAGCTCGCGATCCTCGACAAGCGATGGAATCGCCGCAGTCTTCGCGGGCTCGAAGAAAGTCGACAGTCCGAGTTGAAAAACGGTCAGCACGTAGATGATCCACAAGTGCTCCGGACGACGCACAAGCAGAAATCCGAGCACGACCACCGCGCGCAAAATGTCTGACACGATCATGATGCGCTGGCGGCTGAAGCGATCGGCAAGGACGCCCGAGATCGGTCCGAAGAAAAAACTCGGAACGAAGCGTGCGACCATAAGCAGACCCACGTCGCGACCCGAACCAGTGAGTTTGAGAATTATCGTGTAGAGCGCGATGGTGTCGAACCAGTCACCCATTTGACTGACAACCTGACCGAGCCACAGTTGTCTGAAGCTGCGATTGCTGCGCAGCAACGCTATGTATCCGACCTGGGTCGGCACGTTGTTCATGTATTAGTCGTGCTTTGCTGCAAAAAGTTTTTTTGCCACAAAGAAGCACAAAGAGATCAAAACAGGTGCTGCTGATTTCTGAGTTTGTGCCTCGTGTGGCGAAATCCCGCGGCGTAGTTTAGCAGCTTGACTGAACTTCTCAATCTGACCTGTCAGAATGGAATGACGCGCGACCACTGCTTGCAAGTTCTTAGTAATTCACGCGGCACGACAGTTGAACATAGGCACAGCGCGGCGCAGAAGCCACTGGCTTCGCGGGCCCTCCGCACGGGGCCCGTAGCCGCAGAGTTCTATGACAACAACGAGTCGAGAAACATCTCACCCAGCACGGCAACCCGATCGCATCGGGTTGCCACTTGCCCAATTCACCGGAGAGAGAGCTGAGTTGCTCCCAGCTCTGTCTCCGGTCGCGTCGGTGCGCCAGGCGCTGGGTCACTGGTGGCACACAAACCAGTTGTGGATTGCGTGGACATTGCTCGTCGTGCCACTCGTGCTCGAGTTGATCTACGGCACGTTTCTCTTGCCCTATCTCTTACTAACTCCGGTTTCGATTCTTGCAACTTACCTGATCTATCGCGGCGCTCGATCTCGTCTGCAACTGAAGACCAACGAGATCGAAGCGCTGAGTGAACTGCATCTCGCGACCGCGGAAGCACTCGCGACCGCGATCGACGCGAAAGATCAAACAACGCATTGCCACGTCCGTCGCGTGCAGATCTACGCCGCGGGTATGGGCGAAGTGTTTGGTCTTTCAACTAACGAAATCGCCGCGTTGAAAGCGGGTGCGTTGCTGCACGACGTCGGCAAGCTTGCGGTTCCGCCGCACATTCTTAACAAACCCGGACCTCTGACTCATGCTGAGTTTGAGAAGATGAAGATCCACACGGTCGTCGGCGCCCAGATCCTCGGTCGTGTGGATTTTCCTTATCCAGTGATTCCGATCGTCAGGCATCACCACGAACAGTGGGACGGCCGTGGTTATCCTGACCGGTTGCGCGGTGAGCAGATCCCCATCACCGCGCGCATTATCGCTGTAGTCGATTGCTTCGATTCGATTCGTGAGGATCGACCGTTTCGACGCGGCATGACGCTCGACGAAGCGACAGCATTACTGCTGCGTGGCGCGGGCATTCACTTTGATCCGGTCGTCGTCGAACAGTTTCTCAAACACCTGCCGCGTTTCGACGCGGAGATCGCGGCGCTCGGGCTGCAACATCAACCCGCGAACTATTCGACGGAACCGCCGATTCAACTCAGCGAGATCGACATGAACCAGACTCGTGAGCGCGGTTCTTACATCGCTTACGATCAGATCAAGAAGGCGCATCGCGAAGTCTATGCGCTTTACGAGATTGCCCGCACCTTCGGCACGTCGTTGAACGTCGAACACACGCTCGAGATTCTGGTCGACAAGGTGGGCCACGTTGTCCCGTTCGACACGTGCATCGTTTACTTCTACGACGAGCAAAAGGGTTACGCGACTGCGCGCCACGTCGCTGGCAAGCATGGTCAGAAGCTCGCTGGCCGCTGCATCGCGCTCGGCGAAGGCGTTACCGGCTTTGCGCTTGCGAATCGAAGCGCGGTCAACCAGCTTCATCCGAGTCTTGATTTCACCGATATAAATCCGGAAGCGGGCATCAAGTTTCGTTCGATGGCATCGTTGCCGTTGTTTAAGGACGACGTGTTGCTCGGTGCGTTGTCTGTGTATTCGGCCGAACTCGAGCAATACACCGACGATCACATGCGACTGCTGGAGACGGTGACGCGGCTTGCCTCAGATGCGTTAACGAACGCGATGCAACATGCCGAAGCGGAGTCGAATGCGTTGACGGATCCGCTCACCGGCTTACCGAACGCGCGTTATCTGTCTTTGCGTTTCGAAGAAGAGGCCGCCCGTGCGCGTCGCACTGACCGGAATTTCCAGGTGGTAATGCTCGATCTCGACGAGTTTAAGAACGTCAACGACACTTACGGACACAAAGCGGGCGATAAGATGTTGCGCGAGGTCGCGCATTTGATCGCGGGGCAGTTGCGCGAGTACGACTTCCTGGCGCGTAGCGGT
>DATNDM010000644.1:0-5318 GCA_035553235.1 Pyrinomonadaceae bacterium
GCACAGAGAAAGCCGGTTTGACCAGGTCGCTACCGCTCCCTGTACTGACCCGATCCAAGCGCCATCCCCGACTCTGGGGCAAACTCAGCGACGGACACCGAATAACGCAGGCGGCGCAACCGTAGCCACTCGAATCCTCGCGTCGAGGATGGTTGCGCCCGTCTCATGAACCACAAAGGGATTGCAATCGAGTTCCGCAATCTGCGGGATGTCTTCAACCATCGCGCTCACCCGCAGCAGTCCTTCTTCCAACGCGGAAACATCAGTCGCCGCGCTACCACGGAAGCCAGTCAGTAACGGATAAGTTTTCAACTCACGAATCATGTCAGACGCATCTTCCGTTGCCAGCGGAGTAATGCGTACGGACACGTCGCGCAACAACTCCACCTGCACTCCACCGGCGCCACATGCCACAACCGGACCAAACTGCGGATCGTGCACCACGCCAACCAACATTTCGACACCGCGTTGGGCCATGCGCTGGACCACAAAACCTGAAGGTGCGTGTCTTCTTGAGCTCAATACCTCGTTCATCTCGCGCGCCGCCCCGCGAACTGCATCAGCACCCGTGAGATGAAGCCTGACTGCTCCTGCTTCAGTTTTGTGAAGCAGATCCGGAGCGATCGCCTTGAGCGCGACTTCGCCGCCGAGCTGTTCTGCTGCCACACCGGCTTCGTCAGCAGTCGTGACGATTCTCTGCTCAATGAATGGCAAGCCGTAGCAGGAAAGAAGCCGGGCAACCTCGTCCGGCCTCAGCCAGCCTTCTCCGCGTGCCAGCGCTGCCGCAACGATCGCTGCCGCCTCGTCGGCGCGAATATCTTCGAACCGCGCCGGATACGTTTCGCGGCGTTCACGCCATTGTTGATAGCGCGTCGCACGAGCCAAAGCGATGGCCGCCGTTTCCGGAAATGAGTACGACGGTATCCGCATCGCTGATGTTCGCAACTCAACGGGCGCGGCTTGTGCGGAAAGGAAGACACTGAGTAGTGGTTTAGGCTGCTCGATGTGAGGCACGACTTCCGCGATCGCTTTCGCGACGTCGTTGGCACGTGTCACGAGTGGCGGAGTAAAGATCACGATCAGCGAATCGACGTTGTCGTCATTGCCGACGATGTCGATTGCTTTCCGATAATGGTCAGCGGGCGCTGAGGCAATCATGTCTACGGGGTTTCCCACGCTCGCGCCGGCCGGAAGAAAGGCACGTAGTCTCGCCTGGCTGCTCTCCGATAACACCGGAACCTCGAGGCCGCGCGCCTCGCACGCATCAGCGCAAAGAATCGCGGGACCACCCGCGTTAGTGATTATTCCGACTCGATTTCCTTTTGGCAGCGGTTGGTTTGCAAGCAACGATGCGACGTCGAACAACTCCGCTAACGTGTCCGTGCGCACGACGCCGGCTTGTCGAAACAACGCATCGACTGTCACGTCAGAAGCGGCGATCAACGCGCCGGTGTGCGATGAAGTGGCACGCGCACCCGCGGTAGACCGTCCGCTCTTCACTACCGCGATGGGCTTTTTGCGTCCGACCCTGCGCGCGATTTCTGAGAACTTTCTCGGATTTCCAAACGACTCCAAATACAAAAGGATGACATCAGTGTTGTCGTCGGCCTCCCAGTAACGCAGCAAATCGTTACCGGAAATGTCTGCCTTGTTTCCGACGGAAACAAAGGTTGAGAGACCAAGCCCAAGCGAACTGGCGAACTCCATGATCGCGAGACCGAGAGCGCCACTCTGCGACGAGAACCCGACGCGTCCACGCGGCGGCACGGCCGGAGCAAACGTCGCATCCAGCAACACTTCAGGGTCCGTGTTGGCGATGCCCATGCAGTTTGGACCAATCAATCTCATGCCCGCGCCGCGACAAACACTCATCAGCTCGGCCTGGCGGGCTTTTCCGTCCTTTCCGGTCTCCGAGAAACCGGCGGATATCACCACCAGCGCCTTCACATTTTTCCGCGCGCACGCGGCTGCGACTTCAATTACTTTCGCCGCCGGCACGACGACGACAGCGAGATCTACCGGGCCGGGAATCGCCTCAACGGACGAATACGCAGGCACGTTCTCGATCTCGCCGGCAGCGGGATTGACGGGATACACCGCACCGTTGAATCCGTAACTCAACAGGTTATGAAAAACTTCGCCGCCGATGGTGCCACGTTGTCGCGAGGCCCCGATCACCGCGACCGCCCGCGGCTCAAAGAAGAGTTTCAAAGCATTGACGGATGCGATCGAGTCGCGGCGTTCAAACTGCTTCCGTGCTTCGTCGCTAAAAGACGTTGGAAAAACTACGTGAAGCTGTCCGGCGCTCGCATTTACTTCAATCGGAAATCCTGATTCTCTGAACACATGCAGCATCGCATGATTCGCCGCCACCACCTCGGCTTCAAAGACCTTGATTCCGTTTGCGGCAGCCACATCCGCAAGTTGGCAGAGCAAGATGGTGCCGAGTCCGCGTCCTTGAAAGTCGTTCGCGATAGTGAAGGCAACCTCGGCGCGCTGCTCGTTTATGACAGCATAGAACGCATGGCCCACGACGCGCTGCTCGTCACCACTGCAGGCAATCAGTCCAAAGGACTGGTCCAGGTTCACTTCTCGATGCGCTTCGGCAGCGAGTCCAGCGCTATTCTGCAAACAGTAAAATCGCAGCCAGCGAGAGTCTTCGGATAGCGAATTCAACAATGCGCACACGCCGGCCTCATCAGCCTGCGTCATCACGCGAATGTGAACGGTTGAGCCATCACGCAACACCACGTCACCATCGCGGCGCGCAGCCGGATTGTTTTGAGTGGTAATTTGATTGTGGTGCATTGGCGAGAGAAATTATCTCTGTACAACCTGGCTTTGCACAAAAAGCCGGTGACATTGCTTTTCTCTGCGCCACCTCGACGTTCTCTGCGTCTCTGCGGTGAGTTTTTGCTTAATTAGTTCACCGCAGAGACGCAGAGAACGCAAAGGTGGCGCAGAGAAGAAGTTTATCCGATGTTTTTAGCCCTCTGAAACTCCCGTCAGTCGCTCAATCTTTATGCGAAAGACGATCACTTCCGGGGTCGCACCGTCAGCGGCGATAGCTGATTCTACCGGGGTCAGCATGGGGAACCTGCAAAGCAACGTGTTGAGCACATCGGCGCGCTCACTGGGCCTGGTGATCTCTTCATACTTGCCAAAAGCAATTGCACTGCGCCAGCGCAAGTCGCTCTCGATTTCATCGACCTGAACACACGCGTTCGGGTTTTCACGCAGGCCCGTAATCTTCAGTCCCGCCAGGGAGTGGCTGTACAGATAATCACCTTCCAGGTGGCAGTTGATCGGGACCACGTAGGGTTCACCATTCGCGATACAACCGAGCCGCGTAACTCGCGCCGCCTGCAAAAGCCGCCGCGCCTCTTCATTGTCCAGCGTTCTCATCATGATGATTCCCTCCGGGTCTTCCTAACACTTTTGCGAACAACTTCAACCGAGCAGTGCGCGCGTGCGGCAACCGCCGCGGAGATACTGCCAAGCACAAATCTTTCAAAGCGATTGCTGAAACCGGCTGAACCAACAAAAATACAGTCGGCGTGCCACTCTTCCGCGGCCTTGCAGAGTTCCTGCTTTGGATCACCTTCCCTGAGTACGCACGTAACTTTGATTCCCGCGCCACGCAACATCTCGAGAGACTGTTTCGAGATCTTTTCAACCCAGGCGCGCTCCTCTTGCCGGTCTTCCTCGATCATCCGGCCCAGCGGCGGAATCACTTTGCCCAGGAACTCCGGTGCTAACGGATCGTCAACCATGACCACTCTGATTTCACTTCGCGGTGGCCAGTTGCGCGCCGCTACGGCCCGCAAAGCTTCGTCACTCGCTGGGGAGCCGTCGGTGCCCACAATCACCCGCAGTGGCGAACCCGGCTCTTCAACACGGCCACGAGCGATTCGGACCGAGCACAGCGCTTCAGTGAGTACGCGCTGAGAAACGCTGCCCAACACGAACCGGCCGAGAGCCGTGCGTCCGTGCGATCCGACGACAATCAAATCCGGTTTCCACTCGTCGGCCTTCGCAACCAGTTCCCAGGCTGGTGAACCACACGACGAATCAGCAGTGACCTTCCAGTTTCGAAACCTCGCCTGAACTCGATCGCGGGCGCGTTCGGCGAGAGCCAGCGCCTCCTGTGCCGCCGCGCAGTGCTTTGCAAAATCCCGCTGTAATTCGGCGGGCGAGTCAGCATTTCGCGCCTCTTCGAGGATCTCGTAACTCGAAGGTGGTGGCGGCGGAAGCCACACTTCAGCGACCGACAAAATATGAACTTCACCAGTTGGTGGTAATGCAGCCTGGGTCAGATCGTCAAGGGCAGCATCGGCGCACTCGGAACCGTCGTATCCAATAAGAATTTTCATGGTCGTTCACCTCGCGTCAGGCATAGGCCTAAGCGGCCTTTGCCTCAAAAGTCCAAAATCATTCTTGGATCGGGTCAGTATGGGGAGCGATAGCGACCTGGTCGAATGATGGGAGTCAAAATTGTTACGAAATCTCGCATGCTAATCACGGACCAGGTCGCTATCGCTCCCTGTACTGACCCGACCCAGGTTGATATTCCCACTTTTGAGGCAAAGCCCCTAAGCGGTGAACTCGCAAGCGTCGTTCCCGGCTATATCCGGCGAAAGCAAGAGAAAAATGATCGAACATGGGCTTTGCACAAAAAGTGCCGAATTATTGATTTCTCTGCGCCACCTCTGCGTTCTCTGCGTCTCTGCGGTGAGTTATTGCTGAATTGGTTAATCGCAGAGACGCAGAGAACGCAGAGGTGGCGCAGAGAAAAGCAATGTCACCGACTTTTGTGCAAAGCCTCGAACATGTGGACTTTTCCTCATCCGCTGCGAAAGCTTACTCACACTCGCGCTCAGGAATTTACGAATGGTCGCTGATCCACGTGGCATGTTCCTTGCGCAGTTCAGTGCCGGAAGAGGAGGCAATTACTATGGCAGCAGATGATCGCGATGTTCTCGAACTTCTCAAAGCTGAGTTGGACTTCATCGAGAAGGGTGGTTACGGACGTTCAGTTCGCACGCCCTGGCAAAGAAAATCGATCTTTCAGGATTCACTGAGCTGTGTTAACTATGGTGATCCGGAGCATTCGCATCCCTGCAACGAATGTCACCTGCTCGAATTTGTGGATCCGGAGAACAAGACTGAAGAAGTGCCCTGTCACTTCATTCCTTTGGATGGCGAAACCATCCATGAATTAGAGCTCCACGACAATCAAACAAAGCTCGAGCGCGAAGTAAGCGCGTGGCTTCGGGCGCGGATTAAAGAGATCGAAAGTGAGCGAGCCGAACACAGCG
>DATNDM010000645.1:0-7482 GCA_035553235.1 Pyrinomonadaceae bacterium
CCTCAGCGTTTTGTCGCATGTCTTCGTCAACATACTTCAGCAATACTTTCCGAGCCGAAACAAGATTGTTGGGTGACAGATGTAGATCGTCGACGTAGAAGAAGATGACTCGGCCGCGGTCGAGATTTGCGGGGACAGGAGCATTAGTGTCTTTGAGTGACCGCAAATTGCGTGCGGCGTCGAGCTGCGTTTCTTCGTTCGCACTGCCGGTTGAAACCAGCTCAAAGAAACTAATCGGACGGGGCTTACCATCAATATGAAGCTCAAAGTCTTGAGGGCGTAATCCAGTTACAAACTTGCCTTGTTTGTCAAAAACCATAACGTCAGTCTGCACAAGCTGCGTATTGATCCGGACGACGGTTTCTGCTTGCTCAGGAGGAGACTGAGGCGTCTGACTGACGATAGCCGGCGCCACCACCGCATAACTACACAGCATCACTACCAATCTCGCAATCGCATCGGTTCTCCTCGTTGTGCCGGACATTTTGATCGGAGCACCTTTACACTTTGCAGAGCCAACAATGAACTGGCTTTTACGTTACGGAGACAGATGCAAACTTGGTTGCCAAAACGAGACTGAGCGCGCCCATGAGTGTGGGTTCGGGACCGAGCGTGGACGCGATGATGTGAGTCGATGGCAGGCCGCGACAGATCGTCGCCTCAACACTGGTCTTTATGTCGGACGAAATTACCGGCCATGCTCGTACGATTGGCCCACCAACAATCACGGCCTCCGGCGCGAGACCACGGATCAAGTTAGCGATACCAACGCCGAGAAAATAAGCCGTCTCCTTGAGCGCCTGGCGAGCAGGACCTTCTCCACTCAAAGCCAAATCGATCAGCTCACCGAAGTCAGTGCTCGCGGCGCCATTTCGCCCGCCCGACAAATTCTTGAAGCGCGCGAGCGCTGAACGTTCCGAAGCAAATGCTTCCCAACATTCACGACTGCCAGAGGCGCAAGCGACGGGGGCACCCTGCCCGATCGTCATGTGTCCAAACTCACCCGCCGCGCCGTTCTCACCACGATAAACCTGGCCGTCAAAAACGATCCCGGTACCGACACCGCCTTCAACCAGCACGAGAATGAAATCACGCACCGCGCGAATCTCCGGCCGTCCAAACCATAGTTCAGCCTGTGCCGCGGCGTTCGCGTCGTTGTCCATCGTCACGGGCAGTCCGGTGGCATCACCTATTTGACTCGCGAGCGGTAAGTTGCACCACTGGAAAGTGGGAACAAACAATTCCTTGCCTTCCGGATCGACGAGTCCGGGCAGGCTGACGCCGATGCCTTCAATCGTGCCGTTATTGCGCCGGATGAACTTCTTCGCACGATCGATGATCTCTTTTGTTGTTTTGTCGGCGTCTGGATTGGTTCGAAACTGCTCCTGTTCCAGCACGCGGCCGGCCAGATCGCTGGTTGCAACGATCGTGCGCGTCGTGCCCACGTCAACACCGATCGCGACCGCATCTGCCGTACGCAGCGACAGCAGGATCGGCGGACGCCCTCCAGTCGATTCGCCGCTAACTTCTTCGATCAAGCCCTCGACGCGCAATTCCTCGACGATTAACGAGACGGTAGAACGCTGCAAGGCTGTTTCGTGAGCGATTTCCGCGCGCGAGATTGGTCCGCGCTCGCGAACGTAGTTGAGGACGATCTGGCGATTGATATCGCGGATCGTGTTGGAACGAGCAACGTTTGCTTTTTTCAGATCAATTCGTCGCATACCGCAAAACCGCTGGCGCCGTGCGCCCGAGGAAGGAAGTTAGAAGGAGCGGGGCCAGAATCCAAATGGGTTATCGATAAGAATAATTAGTACATAGCTAACAATCCGTCAACTGCTTTTGTAGTTTATCCACAGATTACGGCGATTCGGCGGCGAAATCTGTGTAGTTGTTCTAGCCGTGCAGTCGCCGCGGCGTTATACTGAGGCCCTCATAAAAATCGGGAGGCTCGCTATGAAATGCTTGATGACCCCGCTGATCAAGAAAGACGCCGACAAACTGAACAAGAAAAACTAAGGGCCGATTGATCGTGGATAAGCGCGAGTTCACTACGATTCTTCACGATCCGAAGAGTGCCATGCGCCGGCTGCTCGCAATGTGGGGCAGTGTTCCGCTTTTGTTGATGCTTGACGCCGATTGGGAACGCGGGCCTTTAGTGCTGATTGGAACAGCGGACCGGATGATGTGGCCAATACTGCCGCCGGGCAGCCTGCTTCAGTTGGACCAAACCGTACGAACCCTCGACGACGGAACATTCAGCGAGTTCGACCGGCCTATTTACCTGATCGAGTACAGAAACAGGTTTCACTGCTGCCATGCGCAGCGTCGTCGTGATGTGATTAGCCTGATCTCACACGGAGAGTCGCAAGCGCCGCCGTCGTTCTCAGTTTCTGTTAAAGAAGCGAGAGTGCGCGGCCAGGTGACTCCGATCTTTCGTCCTCTTCCCACGAGGCAAGTACACAGAAGGTACAAGTAAGAACACGAAAAGCACAAAGCATATTAGCTGAATGCGAGTCGCTCGTTGGTTGAGATGCGAGTCGCTCGTTGGCTGAGATGCGAGTCGCTCGTCGGTTGAGATGCGAGTCGCTCGTTGGCTGAGTGAATCGCTTCGCTAATATGCTTTTCTGGTTTATGCCTTCTGTGTTCTTCTTTGTGCCTTTTGTGTACTCGTTTCTAGAACAGCGCCTCGAAACGTCGCCAGGTCTTAATCGTCGTTAACGAATGAGACGGCGCATAGCCGAGGCGCTCCGCTTTGATCGCCAGACCTGCATAGCTCAGAGTCGTTCCTGTCTTTCGCTTCAACTGAACCAGCGTCTTCGGCAGGCACTGATCGCGTCTGATGCCCATCGCATTCATGTGTGACATGAAATCACGATCGGGAAAGAGGAGTTCTGCCGCGAAAATCTCAGCGCCGACTTCGAGGCTCTTACTCAAATTGGACTGATCGCAGTACGAGATGCCGAGATCTCGATCGCGGAAGAAGTGTTTCAGTTCATGGGCCATCGTAAAGACCATCGGATCCTGCGGCAGCCCTTTCGCCAGCATCACCGTGGACCCAAGATGATCGTTGATAAACGCGCCGCGCAGATTTCTGAACCTGTAGGGCCACTGGTCCACTTCGATGCCATAGAAGTCATAGATTTTCATGAGGTCGCTGGGCAGCACGCGTGGTGAAGTCAAGCGATGTTCGGCGCGCACTTCGCGCGCAAGTTGTTTGAGGTCTTCGTAATATTTCTGAGTATTCACTTGTGTTTTCCCCCTTTTCGACCGGGTTTTGGTCGAGTCTTACCCTGGTAGATAGCGCGCGCCCTGCGAAACTCCGCGTACTTTTGCAACTCTTCCAGATCGGCTGGATGGAGTTGGCGCGCAGTGCGCAGCAGGGCTTTGAGATTTTCGTCTTCTGCTTCGTCGACCATCTCGGGTGGGATGAAGTCAATTATCCGCACTCCGAAGAAGCGTGCGATTTTTTCGACGTCTGTGAAGCTCGGACAATAAGTTCCCGTTTCCCACCTGGAAATGGTATTGGGGACAACTTTCAACTGGACTGCGAGTGCTTGTTGTGAGAGTCCTTCACCGTGGTTGTAGTTGACACGCAGATCCCTGATTTTCGCGGCGATATGATCGCGCAGGTCCATTTGCTATTCCTCTTTTCTCATCCTTTATGAGGACGACATTTCATCAATATCGTTGACAAGGAGGCAGAGGGCTCGTATTATACGCGCACGGCCTAAAATTTCAAGAGATAGGACATGCCCCTCACAAAAATGAAGTATCAATTTTTTCGCAAACGTGTATTTCTCGCATCAATTTCAACGGGCTACACTTCTTACATTCTCGCGGAAGTCGAATCGAGTCGCGGTGGTGAAAACAAGTGGGGCCATTGCATGTTGACGATTGCTGATTGTCGTCGACGGATTCAACTCGAGTTCTTTCTCGGCACCGTACGTGCGCGGCGTGAGAGCTTGCGAAAACTCGATCTGCTGCTGAACGTGCTCGGATCGTTTCGCAAAGCGTTACTCACTGAAGCTAACGCGATCACCGAATTCGAGCGCGCCGAAAAACGAAAAACTCTTAAACCGGCAAAAAGCACAAAAGACACGTAAACAATATGTGCCTCTTGTGCTTTTTGTGTACTGCTTATGAAGCGACCACTGGTTCGTGTGCGGCTTCAGGTGCGTGTTCGACCTTCTCCCATTTCACCAGTTTCAGATCGAGCACGAAGATCGCGTAGATCACCGGCACGAGCAGTAACGTGATGAACGTCGCCACACTGAGACCGCCGATCTGCGCGTAACACATCGGCTCCCAGAGTGGGCCACCGTGCGATGCTAAGGGGAACAGCGCGATGACCGTCGCGCCAACCGTGATCAGCACCGGACGCAGACGCATGATGCCGGCGTCGAGCAATGCCTGGACCAGTGGCTCACCCTCGGAGTGCTTCTCTTCGATGAAGTCAAACAACACGATGATGTGACTGACAATCACACCAACCAGACTCACGATGCCGAGAAACGCCATGAACCCGAACGGCTGGCCCATGATCCACAACGCCGCCAGCGCGCCCACCATGCCGAACGGCACGGCCGCAAACACGATGAATGGCTTGATCGCGTTCTTGAACTGGAACACGAGCGCCATGAAGATCAACAGCACCGAAACGCAGAGCACGATGACCAAATCTTTGAAGCTCTTGACCTGGTCCTCTTCCTCGCCGCCGATCTCCATCCGATAACCGGCCGGCATCTCCTTTTGCAGCGCCATCAATTTCGGACGCGCCGCCTTCATGACTTCAGACGCCAGCTTTCCATCCGCAGGCATCGCCGACACCGTAATCGTGCGAAACTGATTGCGCGAACGCATCTTCTCAGTCTGCATTCCATACTCGAGCGACGCCACCTGCCGCAGGTGAATCTTTTGCGAGCTCTTGCTGGAGTAGACGTACAGATTGTTCAGGTCGCCGAGCTGTGCACGCTCTTCCATGCGCAACTTCGCGACCACCGGAATCTGCTTATCGCCCTCGCGAAGCTGCGTCACCTGATGACCCGACATCGCTGACTGTGACGCCATCGCGACGTCGTAATTAGTCAATCCCGCATTGTTCGCACGTTCCGAGTCGGTTTTGAGTCGAACGGCAAAACTCTCTTCGCCCCAATCGTCGCGCGTCCGATCCGCGATGTTCGTGTCTTCCAGGATTGTCTTCACTCGATCCGCATAACCGCGAAGCATGTTCGTGTCTTCACCACTCAGACGAATCGCGACCGGCAATCCAACTGCTTTACCCGACTCGAGTTGTCTCACGTCGATACGCGCGCCCGGCACACGCTCAGACAACGCTTTCTGCAATGGCCCAACGAGGTGAGCGGTGTCGTGCTTGTCCTTCACCTGAATAATGATCTGCGCGTAGTTCAACTGCTGCAACTCCGGCGACAGCGAGAACCAGAACCGCGGGCCACCACCACCGACAAACGTCGTCAACGACTTCAACACCTGCCGCGGCTTGCCGTCTTTATCAGCATGATGTTGGCCGTACTCGTCGACCACTTCGCGAATGATCTCTTCCGACTGTTCCGCCGCCTCGCGCGTGGCCGACAAAGGCGCATCGGCCGGCAGCCAAACGTCGACATATGAAAGATACGAAAGATCCTTCGGGAAGAACTGCGTCTTCAGTTGCGACATGAACACGCCGCCGCCGACCAGGAACAACAGCGCGCCCGCCATCACTTTCCAACGATGCTCGATGGCCCACGTGCCGAGTTTGTAATACTTCGCCGCAAAACCCTTCGTGCGTCGCTGTTCAATCGGCAGTTCGAATTTCGGTTTCAGCAAGTAGTAACTCAACAACGGAATAAACGTCATCGACACGAGGCGCGAGGCCACGAGCTAACACGCGATCACGACCGGCAACGTGTAGATGAACTCACCAGTCGATCCTTTGATCATCAGGAACGGCAGGTAAGCCACGATGTTCGTGATCGTCGCGTAAAGAATCGCCGTCGCGAGCTTCGTTGGTCCAAGCCACGACGCGACTACCGGCGGATGTCCGAGCGCGAGATCGCGCTTAATCGCGTCACCCGCGACGACCGGATCGTCCACCAGCAAACCGAGCGCGATAATCAACGTCGCGATCGAAACCTGCTGCAGGTCGATGCCGAGAACGTGCATCATGCCGAAGGTCATCGCGAGCGTCACCGGAATCGAAATCGCCATCAACAACGCCGAGCGCCATTCCCAAAAACCAATCAAAGCAATCACGACGACGAGAATGATCGCTTCGTAAAGACTCGTCATGAACAAGTCGATACTCTCTTCAACCTGCAACGGCTGGTCTGACGTGCGCGCGTAGATCAAGTCGGCCGGCAGCTGCTGCTTCAGACTGTCGAGCGCGACGTCTACCTGTTTGCCAAACTCCGCGATCTGTTCTCCCGATCGCATCTGGACCGACAGCGTGATCGCGCGACTGCGCTGCCAGTTGCCGTTACTGTCGCGCCAGTTGAAGAAGTTTTGAAAACGCGCCGGGCTCTCGTAACCACGAACCACGTCGACGAGATCGCGCACGTAAACCATCGTGCCGTTCGACGCCCGCACCTGAACGTTTCCGATCTCGGCTTCGCTCTTGAACTCGCCGCCGGGTTCGAGCGTCACGTTCTTGCCTTCGACGTTCACCTGGCCGCCGGAAGTCGAGATGTTTCGGCCCTTCATCGCGTCTTCAAGCGTGCCCGGCTGGATGTTGTACGAAGCGAGACGTTCCTGCGAGTAAAGCAGAAAGACGTTTTCGTTCAGCAGTCCCGACCGGCTTACTTTCGAAACTTGTGGTATCGACTTCAGCGTCTTCTCGATCAGGTCCGTGTACTGGTCCAACTGACGATAGCTGTACTTCTCGCCGGCCACGGCTTTCAGTTTCGCTTCGACTTCCTGCGGATCGCGGACGACCATCGGGGGCCATGCGTCGGGATGAAACTCCGCTGACTGGAGTCGCTCCGCGATGAACGCTTGCACGAAACCGAAGATCTCCTGCTCGCTCTTGTTACTCGCGCCGTCGAAACCGACGAAGCGATCGCCGTGAATCACACGAAGATCCGACGCGAAGTTCTTCTCCTTCGCGTACGCGAGGAACATCTCGATCGGCGTCCGCATCAAATGCGGCTGGATCGCGACTGGCGTGTTGAGAACGAGCGTGAATCTGTCTCCCGAAACGTTCGCACGTTCGTGCTCGATGGCGGTCTTGATCGCCTGCGCGCGTAGTGCGATGTCGGCGTCGTCAACTTTCGGACTCGCAACGGTCAGCATCAACGCCGCCGTGTCGCCGAAATCCTTGATGAATTTGATCGGGCCGGCGCCATTAGGCAGATCGTGAATGCCGTCGAGTCGCAACTTGATATCGTCAAACTCTTTGCCAGTCTCTTTGAGGTTCTCATCGAGCTCGACGTAGATAACTGCAAGCCCGGTGCGCGAGATTGACTCGATCTTCGTGACCTTCGA
>DATNDM010000646.1:0-13651 GCA_035553235.1 Pyrinomonadaceae bacterium
TGTTGATGCGCCAGCCAGAAGCTGTTTTGAGCAGCGTGACGTTGATCGTGATCTTGTCAGTTTCACCGGACGGTAAGATCACGGTTGTGGTGGCGGTGTTGTTTTTGATCTGCGGCGCGTCGACGCGGAAATTCTTTTCCCAGCCGTTGTCCCAATCCTGCGCGCAGATGAAGATGTCCGCGTCCATGCGGCGGATGAGCCGCGGCGCGTTTGCATAAAGTTGCGGCGTCAGATACTTCAACGCCGTCGTTTTCTGCTTCAGTGGATTCGAGTTTTCGAGAGTAAGCTGGTGCAAGTACCAGGAATAGAAACCGCGCACCACGTCTTCGGGCGCGGCCGAGTATTGCGCTCGCACCGTTACGGAAACGAATGCTACCGCGGCAATTATCAAAAGTGGACCAGTGATTGTTCGTAGAGATGATTTGAGCAATACATTCTCCTTTTTATGATGAGACCACAGCCAAGAGATCACTGCGCGTAATAGCCCGGACGCGTGCGCACTACCAGATCCGGCCGGTTGACAATCGAGACCTGGACGCCGCGCCAACTGCCATCGCGCGTGGCGTTCGTCGGTTTGTATCCCAGGCTGTAGACTTTGCCGAGATCGTTAATCACTTGTTCGTACACACCATTGAGATCCGATAGTTTCTCGGCTCGATAATAATTTCCGCCACTCTCCTGGGCCAGCAGGTTAAGAGCACGACGCGCGCTTTCATATTCCGCAGTCATGCCGTAATTGCCGATGTCGTGTTCAGTGTCGAGATAGATCGGCACGATCAGCGCATCGGTCTGTCGCACTTGTTCGAGTAGATTAGCAAAGGTCGTGTTCGAACCAGTCACTCGGCCCTCAGGTGTCATGAAACCGTCGACGCCGTCACTCATCAGCACCACCGCGCGGCGTCGTTCGAGCGATCGTGGTCCAAGTACGTTGTCGAGAGCAAATTTTACCGCATCCCACACATGTGAGTACCCGCCTCCCTTCATCTCTTTAACACTGGCTGCGAGTTGAGCGCGGTCCAGCGTGAGAGGTGAGATCAGGTTGCTGTCACCCGAGAACGTCACGATCGCGAGCCTGTCCGGCGGACGCGCCGCCTCAATAAAACGGAGCGTCGATTTCCTGATCAGGTCTCGCTTGTGTTCCGTAGAGCCCGACAAGTCCACCACCAACACGAGATCGAACGGTACGGTAGTAGAAGCAAAGTACGTCACACTTTGCTCGTGCTGGTTTTCCTGCACGCGGAAATCGTCCTTCGTGAGAGAACCAACGAACATCTTTAACCGGCTGCTGAAGACGCTGACGTTAAGATTCACGAGACTCGTTTCGACTTTGATAACGTCGTTCGGGTCGACCTCGGTCCCGCTGAGTTGCGTGGCCTCGATCGCTTTTGTCAGCGAGTCTGTTAATTGCTTCGACAATTGGCTGCTGGGTGGCTGGCGTGCTTTGATGAGCGTCTTGCGATAACTGCCCTCGAGCACCTTCGTATACTGGTCCATCGGCGGCAAACCATACTCGGCACGTCTCGAATCCACGTTTTCCTCGTCTTCGATTGGATAAAGAACGAGGAAACCGCCCATGCTCACGGCCTGGGTCCCGAAGAGTTGTTTCATGCCGGCGGTCACGCGCAGCCGGTCGTATACTCCGGCAAAGTCCTTTTTCTGAATCGGATCCTTTTTTATAACCGCAACGATTACGGGCAAGAGATCGCGTTGCAGATCGTAGGTGCCGGCATTTTTGAGAATGTGGTAGGTAGCGGAGACGCCATCCTCATCGACGAGGGCGCTGGTGGGCCAACCATTGGCTTTTATGATTTCACAAAGCCTCGCCATGTGCTCGTCGTAGGCTTTGTGTAGTTTCTCCTGGTCTGCCGGTTTTGTCTGATCCTTATTGACGACTTGCTGCAGCAACTCGCGTTGCTTTGTGGCCATCTTGACCAGTTCTTCTTTGAGCTTTTTGTCGACCCTGGGCGGCGGTGGAGTTTCGACGCGAGCGATCAACTGCTTCACATCGTCTTCGCTGAGGCAGGACTGAGCATTGATGGCGCCTGAACAACAAGCAAGCAAGAGTACGATTACTTGAACAAACTTCATTTAATTTGAATAACTCATCAATCCCGTGGTGCGAAAGTGGGACTACTAAATCCCGCAACCGAGACTGATTAACGACAGATGGCTTTGCCTCAAAAGTCGGTGGACCTTGGATCGGGTCAGTACAGGGAGCGGTAGCGACCTGGTCAAACCATAGGAATCAAGAATTATTAGAAATATCGCATGCTGATCACTGACCAGGTCGCTACCGCTCCCTGTACTGACCCGCCCCAACAATGATTTCCTGACTTTTGAGGCAAAGCTACAGATGGCTTTGCACAAAAAGTCCCTTCATTATGGATTTCTCTGTGCAACCTCTGTGTTCTCTGTGTCTCTGTGGTGTGTTTTGCCGGGAATTTATTCACCACAAAGACACAGAGAACACAGAGGTTGCACAGAGAAGAGGGCGTTCGTGACTTTTTGTGCAAAGCCACGACAGATTACATAGATCGTGTTG
The DNA here is from genome assembly GCA_035553235.1 of Pyrinomonadaceae bacterium. GTDB lineage: Bacteria > Acidobacteriota > Blastocatellia > Pyrinomonadales > Pyrinomonadaceae > PSRF01. Next base: position 2,543 of record DATNDM010000646.1, read on the forward strand.
AAAGAGGATCGGTGTAATCTGTGGTTAAAAGACTGGCACAGCCTTTGATTCAATTCGCGGCGCCAACCTGCGTTGTCTCTATCGCTTTACGGCTCGACATTCTAGATCCTTCTGCGTCCAGCTAAAAGGAGGCAACATGCGCGGTGTCATCAAGCAAAACATCACCTTCAGTCTACGTACACTGTTCAAGCATCCCGGTTTCACGATCACGGCTGTCCTGACGCTCGCGTTGGGTATCGGAGCAACGACTGCGATCTTTAGTGTGGTCTACGCCGTTTTCGAGCCGATGCCTTATCCCAAGCCGGACCAACTCGTGATGGTATGGTCCAGGATCCACGGCGAACGAAATTCCGTGACGCCCGGCGACTACGTCGAATGGAAACGAAGGAGCACGTCTTTCCAGGACATGAATGCGTGGTCCGGCGGTTCATTCAATGTAGCGACAGCGGATCGTCCTGAACAGATCGAGGGTTCGCCGCGTACACCCGGATTCTTCAAGATGGAGGGATTGCCGATGTTTCTCGGCCGCGACTTCCTTCCCGAAGAAGCGCAGCCCGGCCGCGATCACGTCGTGATACTCAGTAACCGCGTGTGGAACCGTAACTTTGCTGCGGACCACGACATCATCGGTAAAGACATCCGCATGAACGGCCAGCCTTACACGGTCGTCGGCGTGCTTCCGCCCGGCATGTACGATCGGCTTCCGATGGCGTTGTGGGTGCCGCTCTCGTTGGACCAGGAACAAGTCGTCAATCACGCCGCTCATACTGTGCTCGTGATGGGCCGGTTACGAGACGGCGTTTCGATCGAACAGGCACAATCCGAGATGAATGGCATTGCGGCTCCACTGCAAAATGAGTTTCCGCAGACCAATACCGACTGGGGTGTGAGCGTCGAAGCCCTGCATCTTGATTTCGTCGATCGCGCGACGCGCCGAAACCTCTGGCTCCTGTTAGGTGCAGTCGGGTTCCTTTTGTTGATCGCATGCGTGAATGTCGCGAATTTGCTGCTCGCGCGCGGCACGTCGCGCCAAAGAGAAGTCGCAGTGAGAGCAGCGTTGGGCGCTTCGAGATTACGAATCTTCAGTCAGTTTGTAACTGAGAGTTTGGTGCTGGCGATGATCGGCGGCGTATTCGGCATCGTGTTCGCCGGACTCATCCTCAATGCGATGAATCTCGTCATGCCGCCCGTGGGCACGATGTTGCCGTCCGAAGCTGACATCAGAATCAGTGTGCCGGTTTTGCTTTTCACGATCGCTGTGACGGGCCTTGCCGGACTACTGTTTGGATCCGTGCCAGCCTGGCAGGCAGCACGTTTCGATCTCAACGAAGTGCTGAAGACCGGCGGACGCACAGGCGGTGGAGCGCGGCGCAATGCACTTCGCGTCCTCGTGATCGCGGAATTCTCGCTCGCGTTGACTTTGTTAGCCTGCGGCGCGATGGCGTTGAAAGGGTTCTGGAACCTGACACGAGTGGACCTCGGTATTCGCACTGAACACGTCCTCACGTTTCAATTGCCGGTACCGGATGAACGACTCAAAGGAGCTGAGCAGATCAGATCCTATTATCGGCAGATGCTGAATCGCGTGGAAGCAGTGCCCGGCATAACTAACGTTGCCGTAAACACCGGCGTACCGGCTCGTGGTCCAATGTTTGGCATGCCGTTCACGATTGTGGGCCAGCCGGACGTTAATCCTTCGGACCGTCCCGGCGCGGCGTTTCAAATGGTCACTGCGCAGTACCGGCAAGCTTTGGGAATTCGCATCGTCAAGGGCCGCAGCATCGATGAGCACGACACGGAGACGAGCCCGCGCGTTGCGCTGGTGAATGAGAACTTTGTGAGCCGCTACATGTCCGGAGTCGATCCGCTCACACAAAGGATTACGGTTGAAGAGCTGATTCCGGGCGGCAAGCTTGGACCACCGGTCCAGTGGCAGATTGTCGGCGTGTTTCAGACCGTGCGCGGTGCTGGGCAGCGCGAGGACTATCCGGAAATCAACGTGCCGTTTTGGCAGAATCCATGGCCGCAGGTTTCGATGGTAGTGCGAACAGAAGGAGAGCCGAAGGCAGTGACGAAGAGTGTTGCGGCCGCCATCAACTCAGTCGATCCGGATTTGCCGCTGGCTGGTGTCAAGACCATCGACGAGATCGTGAGCGAGTCGTTGGCGATCGATCGTTTCAGCATGGTTTTGTTCTCCTGTTTCGGACTGCTTGGATTGCTGCTTGCGGCGGTGGGTATTTACGGCGTGATGGCGTTTGGAGTGGCGCAACGCACGCACGAATTCGGCATCCGCATGGCGCTTGGTGCACGGCGCTCCGGAGTTGTTGGGTTGGTACTGAAAGAGGGAACAATCGTAGCGATCGTCGGAGCCGTTATCGGAATTGGTGGTGCTTATCTTGTGGGCCGCGCGATGGAATCAACTCTGTACGGAGTTGGGGCGATGGATGTTGTCGCTGTTGGAACGACGGCGGCGGTGTTGTTGGTTGTTGCGTGCCTGGCCTGTTTGGTTCCAGCGTTAAGGGCCAGTCGCGTTGAACCGATGACGGCGCTTAGGGACGAATAAGACACCCGGTCTCAGATGTTGAGACCGGGCGCGACTACAACCTGGGTTTCACGAAACGTCTGTCTCCGAACTCTTCTCTGTGTCTCTGTGGTTGTTTTTCGAACAAGCCTAACCACAGAGGCACAGAGAACACAGAGATTGCACAGAGAAGAAGTCCGAAAACGACTCTTCGTGCAAAGCCACTACAACCTAATAATCGATCTCACCGTCAGCTACGACGCTGTACGATCCATTTGCAACGTCGACGGACCAGGCCGTCAGGCCCGTAGCATTCGCAAACCGGCCCGTGCCGCCGGTCCATTCGTAAAGCAAATCGGCGTGACCCGTGTTTGCGTTGAAGGTGCCGACAATCTCCGTGGTGAGCTGATCACCATTTGCAGCGGTCAGCGTAGCGTCGCCGTTGAAATCAAATATTCCCGGCGTGTTGGTCGCCGTCAGAGTGGCAGTACGCTCGACCGTAATCGCACCAAGATGCGTCGCTGTTCCGACGCCGTTAGCAACGACATCCAGAATGGTGCCACTTTGATCGCGCGGAGTTGCGGTTATTTTTCCGAATTCCACGAGGTGGAAAGGCCGTGGGTTGGCAAAAATGGTCGGGGAGCTCAACCCTAGTAGTGCCAGGGCCATGAGGCTATTTCCGAACCAAGATAAATAACGCTTCATCGAATTGTCCTTTCTGTGAATGAAACTGAAAGGACAACGATAGTGGAGTGTTAACCGGCAGTCATAAACTTGCGGTAAAGGTGAGGTAACGTTTCCGTAAAGAAGAAGAGTTAGCCACAAAAGCACAGATGGCCCAAAAACCTTCTGTGCTTTTTGTGGCTAACGGTTACGAAAGATGACCGGTTTGTTTGTACATAGTCATGAAGTCGAAGTTATTCCAGGCCTCGACAATCTTGCCATTGTCGATACGAACAATCGTTATTCCCGTAAACTCGACTGGAGCTTGAGTCGCAGCTCGTCCCCTGAGCTCTCCTTCATGCTTGCCACGAACAGAGCAACGCGCGACGACCTTGTCACCTTCAGCGACCGTATCCTCGACGACGACCTTTATATTTGGAAAAGCCTCGCGCAACGTCGCGTAGAACGGCCGGTAACCGCTCGGACCTTTGATCGGATGCGCAGGATCATCCGATAAACCGTGCGCGATGCCGTTCTCGTCAAACAACTCCTCGATCACCTCGTCACGTCCGTTGTTCCAGACTTCGTCAAACCAGCGGCGAATTAGTTTTTTGTTTTCTTCTGACATGAGGGTATCTCCGATGTAGGGCAGGTTGAACCACCCGTTGAATAATTTCACGACAATGTGGGCGAGGAAACCTTATCCAAACTTCACGAATGGTTCAACCTGAATCGGGCAGACAGCCTAGCGTGATGTCACCTGGATGCTCGCGGTTCCGACGTTCCCGGCGGCGTCGAACGCCTGCGCCTGAAGCTGATAAGTTTGGTTTCGCGTATTTGGCACGTTCCAAACGCAGCTATAGGGCGCCGATGTGTCAGTGCATTGGAGTGCGCCATTCACCGAAAACTCCACGCGCGTGACGCCGACGTTATCACTCGCAGTTGCGGTTATCGTGACCGTTGATCTGCGTGCAACCGTTGCTCCGTTCGCGGGACTCGTGATCGAAACAGTTGGCGCAGTCGTGTCGCCGCCACCTCCACCACCGCCGGTGAAGTCGATGCGATTCACAGAGCCCGTGCCGCGCGCGAGGTAGTAAAGAATTCCGTCTGCGGAAACCTTCAAGTCGACCGGGTTCGAAATGCCGGTCGCGAAATCAGACGCCGTACTTGGGTTGGCAGGATCGAGCACTCTGATCCAGCCGCCGCAGAAATCCGAGAAGAAGTACTTACCGACAAAGTTCAAAGGAAACTGGACTGTCTGCGGGTTATAAAACGTGCCACCCGTGATCGCGCAATCCACCCCGGTGTTTGCGTAAAAGAAGATCGGATCCGTGAAGCTCGGGTTGGGCGGACTGCAGGGACCTTCGCAGATGGGCCAACCATAATTCGCACCCGCGATACCGTCGTTGATCTCTTCCCAGGTGCTCTGACCGACATTGTTGATGAACATACGACCCGTGCCGGGTTGGAATGCGAACGTAAACGGATTGCGCAGACCGAGCGCCCAGATAGAACGATTGTTTCCAGTCGTCTGATTGAAAAACGGGTTGTCAGTAGGAATAGCGCCGGTCGGTGTGATGCGCAGCATTTTGCCGAGTACGGTTGAAAACGATTGCGCGTTGTTCCCATTCGCGTTGTCGCCCGTGGCGACGTAAAGATCGCCGTCTGGTCCAAAATGAATCGCGCCGGCATTGTGATTGGTGGCCGTGCTCAGGTTCGGCAGTTCCATCAGGATCGTTTCACTGCCGGCGACCGCGACGTCGCCGTTGGCGGTGAACCGACTGACGCGATTGTGCGCCGGAGTTGGCGCGGTGTAGTAGACATAGATGAGTTGATTGGAAACAAAGTTCGGATCGAAGGCGATGCCCAGCAGGCCGCGTTCACCCGCTGAATCCACTGTGACCGTTAGAAAAGGCGTGGAGAGCAAAACGCCGTTCTTGATTACTCGTAACGTGCCGCGTTGTTCACAAACGAAAATCCGGCCGTCAGGAGCGACAGCCATGGCGGTGGGATCGGTGAGTCCGCCAGCCACGACTGAATCCGTAAAGCCTGTCGGTACGGTTGCGGCATTAGTGATGCGCGCACTCGCTATAAACAGCAAAGAGGTAAGGATACAAAGAACTGATTTCATGAGAAGCCTCCATAGATGTTGGACAGTTGGATGAATTACTCGGTCGGCGTGATTTAGCCCAGAGTAACGACAAGCGAGGACAGCGAATGATGGCCTAATTGTTTTCCAAAAGTTTGGCGGGAGCTGTAGGTGATAACACTCAGGCGCTTTTTGTCGCGTGTGGCTCGAGGTTCCAACCGTCCCAGATGTTCGTTAGATAGTGCCACCTGTTTGACTCCATCTTGCGCAGCCAGACTCGAAAGTAAATTGCAATGCGATCAGCGTCCGAAGTGTTGACGGCTGCTGAATGCCCGAGCTGGTAGTGGGCCAGGACGACATCTCCAACCTCACACTTCAGTTGCATCGGTGGTCCGATTTCGGGCGCCGGCAACGGCTCACGCATCGCGTCTGGACCACGCGTGCGAAAGTGGTTTTCGTAAACGTAATGAGAGCCGGGCCACACAGTGAAGTTTCCGGCAAACTCCTGGTGAACAGGTGTAAGGAAAACTCCGACAAGCACCGTATGGTTATAAATTTTCCCCTCAGTGAGCCCATTCACGCCGGTTGCGAACCCGTCGATGTGCGGTGTTGGCGGCACTGGGTCTGGATAATTGTGTGCGCGACGGATCGCGATCTGGCCCTTGTCCCAATCGATGTTCTCGAGCTCAAAGATCTCATCGAGGAGTTTATGAACCGCAGACTGTGAGATGAGGTTCATGATGGGAGGCGTGCCTTTCAGGTCAGGGCAGTACGATTGATTGTCGTACTCGGTTTGACGCTGTGGGTCGTAGTTAGTACGCAGATCGCGTTCGATCGCGTCGCGCGCCGCGCTAATCAGAGGCTCAGGCGTGAGGCGGGGAAACTGTGCGAATCCTTGAGTGCGAAGTTGTTCTTGCCAGCTCATTTTATTGCTTACCATATTACTCGAAATCACTACACAAAATCCTTCCCATCCCGGTGCAGCTTAACTACAATCCCACACATTACACAGACGGGTGAAGTTATTCATTGGTGAATTTGTTTCTCTGTGCAACCTCTGTGTTCTCCGTGTCTCTGTCGTGAGTATTTGCCCGCAATGCACAGAGAAGAAACTAACCTCGATCATGCGAATCGCTCAGGTTGCCACGCTTAGTTTTAGCGTCCCGCCAAAACTCTATGGCGGCATCGAGCGTGTGGTTTCATATCTGACTGAGGAACTCGTCGCGCAGGGACATGACGTAACGCTGTTTGCCAGCGGCGATTCGCAGACGACTGCGCGGTTGATTCCGGTTTGCCCGCACGAACTGCATCTTGTCGAGAACCATGAAACTCGAATGCCACATTACCTCCGCATGATGCAGTTGGTGTTCGCGGATGTCTCTCGTTTTGACATCATTCACTTCCACACCGAGTCGATCCAACTCGCGTGGCTCCAGCGGCAACCATGGCCCAACGTCACCACCCTCCATTACCAACTTGGCGCTCCATGTTTGAAGTCGAGATACGACGAGTACAATGCGCCGCTGGTTTCGATCTCTGACAATCAACGGCTGCCAATTCCCGACGTCAACTGGCAAGCCACGGTCCATCACGGCGTGCCCCGCGATTTATTTACGTTCCGAAAAGATCCCGGTGATTACCTCGCGTTCATCGGCCGGCTCTCCTTTGAAAAGCGTTTGGATCGCGCGATTCGCATTGCGGGTCAAGCCGGAATGAAGCTCAAAGTGGCTGCGAAGATCAATCGAGCGGAAGAACACTTCAAGCGAGACATCGAACCGTTGCTTCATGACGGAGTCGAGTTTGTCGGCGAGATCGGTGGACGCGAGAAAGACGAGTTTCTCGGTAACGCCTATGCATTGCTGTTTCCGATCGATTGGCCGGAACCGTTTGGCTTAGTGATGATCGAAGCGCTGGCGTGCGGCACGCCGGTGATTGCGTGGCGCAATGGCTCAGTGCCGGAAGTGATCGACGACGGGCGCACCGGCTTCATCGTCGATAGTGTGGAAGAGGCAGTAGCAGCCGTGAGCCGCATTGTTGATCTTGATCGTCACGCGTGCCGTCAGGCATTCGAGGAGCGTTTCGATGCGGCGTGTATGGCGCGTAAGTATGTTGAAGTTTATCGACGGTTGGTCCAGGCGGCTCACGTTTAGAAGCAGACGATGCGAATCGCACAGGTTGCGCCACTTTATTTTACTGTCCCGCCGAAGCTCTATGGCGGCACTGAGCGCGTCGTCTCATACCTGACCGAAGAGCTGGTAGCGCAGGGACATGAGGTTACGCTGTTTGCGAGCGGCGATTCGCGGACGAGTGCGAAGTTAATTGCTGCTTGTCCCAAGGCGCTATGTAACGTCCCGAACTATGGCGAGCCGCGACCTTACTTCGCCCGCATGATGGACCTCGTCTTTGCGGATGTCTCTCGTTTCGACGTCATTCACTTTCACACCGAGGCGATCCAGTTTCCGTTACTGCGCGACCGACCTTGCCCGAACGTCACGACGCTGCATGGGCCAATCGCACCGCGCTGGAAGTTGTTGGTCGATGAGTACAATCCGCCGCTGATTTCGTGTTCTGATGACCAGCGACAGCCGCTTCCCAATGCGAACTGGCAAGCCACTGTCTATCACGGACTGCCGCGCGATCTGTTTACGTTTCGGAAAGAGTCCGGTGATTACCTTGCATTCATCGGTCGCGTCTCACGTCAGAAGCGATTGGATCGTGCGATTCGCATCGCGTGCCGAGCGGGCCTGAAACTCAAAGTGGCGGCAGCGATCAATCGTGAGGATCAGTACTTCAAACGAGACATCGAACCGCTGCTTCATGACGGAGTGGAGTTTGTCGGCGAGATTGGTGGTCAGGAGAAGGATGCGTTTCTGGGTAACGCTCGTGCGTTGCTGTTTCCGATAGATGGGCCTGAGGCTTTCGGTCTGGTGATGATCGAGGCGCTGGCGTGCGGCACACCGGTGATTGCGTGGCGCAGTGGGCCAGTCCCGGAAGTTATTGACCACGGCGGTACTGGTTTCCTCGTGGAAAGTGTTGAAGAAGCAGTCGAAGCGGTGGATCGGATTCCTGGTCTCAGCCGCGCTACGTGCAGGCAGGTATTCGAGGACCGTTTCGACGCGACGGTTATGGCCCGCAAGTATGTTGAAGTCTATCGCCGGTTAGCTTTGCCTCAAAAGTCAGAAATCAGTGTTGGATCGGGTCAGTACAGGGAGCGGTAGCGACCTGGTCAGTGATCAGCATGCGATATTTCTAATGGTTCTTGATTCCTATCGTTTGACCAGGTCGCTACCGCTCCCTGTACTGACCCGATCCAAGCGCGATCCTGACTTTTGAGGCAGAGCCTCGCCGGTTGATTTAAGCATTCTGCGTAATCTGTGGACAAAGTGCTTGATCATCTAACGCCGTCTTTGTTAGTTTTGGACGTGAGTTAACGAACGCTCGCCCTCAAACCTCATCGTCTCCACCACTCAACGAGGATCTCAAAATGAAACAATTCGCGAAGCTGCTGCTGGTATCTGTTCTCCTTTGTTTTCTTCACTCGATCTCGGCTCAAAACCAGAGACGTACACGGCGCAAGCCTTCGTCGCCCGCGGTCATCTGCAACATCGCATCCGTGCCCGGCAACATGGTCGTCGTTGGTTACAAGCGCAATTCGGCTTGCAGCGATGGGTATGAGTTGCTGGTGAAGCAGCCGGAAAACGGCGACATCATTTGCGCCGAGTCGTCTCTGCCGCGACAGTTCGCGGTTGTCACAGAAGCGCAGGGATCTTTGGTCGGAACTTGCCCGCACAGAGCCTTCTTAATTCAAGCGAAGAGCACGACATCGAACGTCGAACAGGACCCTATTGGTCGCGCGTTCGCGGAGCAAACAAGTGACGTACAAGTCGAAGGCGAGGGTACGGTGATTCACCTTCTGCCGGACGATGTGGATGGTAGTCGACACCAAAGATTCCTTGTTCAGCTTGCGTCGGGACAGACAGTGCTGATTGCTCACAACATCGACATTGCCGCGCGCATCAACGGACTTCAGGAAGGCGACACGGTGCGCTTCAACGGCGAGTATGTTTGGAACGAAAAAGGTGGAGTCATCCACTGGACCCATCACGATCCGAAAGGCCGGCATGTAACCGGTTGGCTACAACATAACGGAAAGTTCTTTAAGTAGAGGGCTGGAGTTGCCACCAGCCCCGCTTGAAAAAGCACTATGTTGGTCCAGGCTGAATTGGGCTTTGCCTCAAAGTCAGAATTGTTTGTTGTACACAGTCAGTACCACCCTGCGGTAGCGGGTGGGTGCGGAGCTGTAAGCCGCTTCTTAGGCTTCAAGCGAAAATCTGATTTCTCTGTGCACCCTCTGTGTTCTCTGTGTCTCTGTGGTCGTTTTTACGAACAATTCCTTAACCACAGAGGCACAGAGAACACAGAGGGTGCACAGAGAAGAAGTTCGATAGGAGTTTTCGGGCGAAGCGGTTTCAACCTACTCTTGTTCTCGCAGCGTCTGGAGAAATGTCTTGCCGTATGGATAGAAGAGGTCTTTGCGGCCGTCGGCCCAGGATGCTTTTAGTTCCGGGGTTGTGATGTCCCAATCGGGACGGCATTTCATGAGGACCGCGCGCACGTCGTGGCGCAGTTCTTCGATCGTCGGGCGGCCGAAGAACCAGTAGCCCATGTACACCTTGTAAACAATGAGGCCAGGCTCGAGGACGATGGTGTGCGGGATCATCGGGTTGTGCACCGGATCGGTGTATTCGGCAATGTCGAGATCTTTTTGGATCGTGCGGCCTTGATCCGAGAGGAAGGGCCAGTGGGCGTCGACGCCGTTGCGATATTCATTTGTTGCGGTGAGGTCGTCAGTGCTGATGGTTACGAGCCGGCAATAGCCAACCTCGAGTTCGCGATGAAGTTGCACAAGACCCTCATGCTGCCGCCGCTCCTTCGGACAAAATCGGCCGGCTCAGGACAAGAATCATCGGATCGGATCCTTGCAACTCCGATAGTTTCCGGCGTTTCGTGGTGTGATCGGGAAGCTCGTAGTCGGGGAACTTAGCTCCTGGAACAATGTCAGATCGCATAGGAAAGTCACCTTTCTAAGCAAGTCTTAGCTGGCTGGGTTTGGTGCTGCGAACCGCTGTAGCGGAGGCGCATCGAGTCGTGGTCCACGATACGCAGCGACCTCGCCGAATCTTCGATGCTGCTGCCAATCAGATCGTGCCTCCGCGATCTCTTCCCGCGTGCGCGCCACAAAATTCCACCACATCAGAATCTTTTCCGGAAATACTGCGCCGCCAATCAGTAATACACGAGCGCCGTTACTACTCTTGAACTCAATACTGGAGCGATTTGTTTCGAGATACCAGAGACTCATCATGTCGATTGGTTGACCGTCGATGGCCGCGTCGCCTGTCAATAATAACGCGGCGTGTTCGAACGAAGGATCCAACGGAAGCTCCAGTTTTGCATTTGCGTGCAGCGCAATGTCGACTCCGAGAATCGGTGAGAAATGCTTTGCGGCAGACGAGGACCCAAGCATCGATCCGGCAAAGACACTTACCGCACCGCCGTTCTGCTCAACAATGGGAACCTCGTCGACGTGCTGAAAGGATGCTGGACCATGTCGATCAGCATCGGCAAGCGCAACCCACAATTGCACACCGTTCAGCAGCCCGCTGTTCTTAGCAGGTGTCTCTTCCGAATGCGCGATGGCGCCGCCTGAGGTCATCACGTTGACACCGCGTGGTTTGAGTAATGCTTCACTACCAAGACTGTCCTTGTGGACGATCTCGCCTTGTAGTAACCAACTCACTGTCTGCAAACCGATGTGGGGATGAGGTGCGACGTC
>DATNDM010000647.1:0-2273 GCA_035553235.1 Pyrinomonadaceae bacterium
AACGATCTCTCCGGCACCTTCTCACAACTCGACAACCGTCACGCGAACTACAACGGCGGCTCGATCTTCATGTACGTCGTGGGCCATAAGCCAGATCCGGTGAAACTGACGATCAAAGCGCCCGCCGGCTGGAAGATCGTCAACGGTCGTACCGCTCGACCCGGTCAAACCGAATGGCAGTTTTCAAACTGGGACATCATGATCGACACGCCAACCGAGATCGCTCCAGACTGGACTCAGGACGACTTCATCGTCGACGGCAAGAAGTATCACGTCGTGGTCCACTCGTTTGGTCCGGAGGGAAACAGGCGCGCAGCATTCGTGAAAGACATCGAGAAGATCGTGCGCGCGGAAACTGCGATGTGGGGACCGCCGGAGTTTGAAGAGTACACATTCCTGATCCACTTCGCCGCCGACGATCATTCCGGCGACGGCATGGAACATCTGACGTCGACTCAGATCATCCAGCCCGGCGCGCTCGGCGAGCCCGGTGTTTACGAGCGCGCACTCGGCACCGTCGCGCACGAGTTTTTTCATGTGTGGAACGTGAAGAGACTGCGCCCGCAGGAACTTGGACCATGGGACTTCACGCGGCCTCTCGCGACGCGTGGCCTCTGGATCGCCGAAGGTTTCACCAACTACTACGGCCACCTGATGTTGAAACGTGCGAGCCTGTGGGACGATCGCGCGTTTCTGAAGCAAGAGGCTGAGACTATCAAAAACATCGAGAGCGCGCCCGGAAGTCGCTTGATGAGCGCTGAAGAGTCGTCGCTGTCGGCGCCGTTTCTCGACGACGCGCCGCACGCGCAACAAGTCAACCTGGAAAACACGTCGATCAGTTATTACCCGAAGGGCGAGCTGATCGCGATGGTGATGGATTTGCTCGTGCGCGGGCGGACGAAAGGCAAGACCTCGCTCGACGACGTCATGCGCGACATGTATGAAGAGCTGTATCTGAAGAGCCCAAACAGCAGTTACTACCTGCGCGGTCGCGGTTATCAAACGGAAGATCTCGAGCGGGTTGCTTCACGTCGCGCGGGTTTCGAGCTTGGGGATTTTTTCAAGCGATATATCCGCGATGTGGAGGTGTTGCCTTACGATGAGGCGTTTGCGTTTGTGGGTTTGGGTCTCGTCAAAACGCAGTCGGCTGAACCATTCGACGCGGGGCTGTCGATCGAGTTTGAAGGGCGACAAGCGATCATCGACAACGTGCGCAACAACTCGCCGGCTGAAGATGCTGGATTGCAAACTGGGGATGAGATCGTTTTGCTGGGCGGGAAAGTAGTGACGAAGGATTCATGGCTGCCGACGCTCGCGCGTTTCAAGACAGGCGATTCGGTGCCGATCACGGTCAGGCGTGATCGACGCACGATCAAGACGAATATCGTGTTGGGCCAGCCGGAGCGGTTTGACTACCGGATCGAAGAGAAGAGTGATGCGACGGCTGAGCAGAAGGCGTTGCGCGCTGCGTGGTTGACGGGAAAGTAACCGCGGATCAAGGAACGATGATTTCTAAAGAGTGTGGGGCAATCTCGAAGCGCATCGGCAGGTGACCGATGAGTTCGCCGTCAATTTGTACGTGGGCGTCGCCGTGGGCTTTGACGGTTTTGGCGTTGACGAATTGCACTTCTGATGTGTTGCGCGGCATCCCGTTTCGCATCGCTTGCGAGAGCAGATGCAGGTAACGCAGGCGACTTCGCGTGTCGATAATACAGACCTCAAACTCGGGGTGGTCCAGGCGTGCGCCGGGTGTTATCGCAAGGTCGCCGCCGTATTTCGCTGCTTTTCCGATCGCCGCAAACGTTGACGTGTATTTGTGCCCATTGATTTCGAGTTCGAATGGCTGCGGGTTCCAGTCGGCGAGATGACTCAATCCGGAAACCCAAAACGCAGCTTTGCCGATTCGCTTTTTCAGCTTTGGTTGCACGCGTTCTACCACTGACGCGTCGAGCCCGATCCCCGCCATCAACACGAAATGACGACGCTCGTTCGTTGTCTCATCGATTGCAAGTCCGAGATAGATCTGCCGCGACTTGCCTTGCGCGACGACCTTCAGCGCGTGTTCGTCATCGAGCGGCAAACCGAGTTCGCGTGCGAGGACGTTTCCCGTTCCGCGCGGGATGATGGCGAGCCGGGCGTTCGTGCCTGCGAGACCCTGGATCGCTTCGTTGATCGTGCCGTCACCGCCCGCGACGATCACGTCAGAAGTGCCGTTGCCAGCCGCACGCGCCGCGATCTCGGTGGCGTCGCCGGGACGTTGCGTCAATTTCAGA
>DATNDM010000648.1:0-4578 GCA_035553235.1 Pyrinomonadaceae bacterium
TGACATAGCCCGCACTCATCGCTTTCAATCGCATTGAGGCGTGTCTTCACGACGTGCCCCTGCTGAAAGCATGGTAGCTCCCGCCGAAAATCACAGCGCCACACTCTTAATAGTTGACGACGACGCTGCCGCACGCGACCGTTTGCGCGAAATCTTCGAGACCGCGCAATACCGCGTCGTGACCGCCACCGAAGCCGCCTCGGCTCTTCGTGTGCTCAAGGGCGTCCGCTGCGATCTGGTTGCACTCGATCTCGAGATGCCGGGCGTTGACGGCCTCGCGCTCTGCAAACTGCTGCGCGCACAGCCGACGACAAGCAAACTGCCCATCATCGCGCTTTCCGAAAGCGACGACGAAGCGCGCAAGGTCCAGGCATTCACCGCCGGCGCCGACGACTACATCACGAAACCTTCAACACCCGGCGAGCTGCTGTCGCGCGTCAGCCTGCACGTGCGCACATCACAACGCGAGTGGGCCCTGCTCGGCAGCAATCGCGAACTGAGATTTCTGTCAGACATCGGTCGCGGACTGCTACGCGCGCTCGAGCCCGAACAGCTCGTCCGTCGTGTTGCAGGCGCGACGTACGAAGCAATCGAAAGTTCGCTTTGCGCCGCGTACGTTACCGTCGGCAAAGACAAAGACGCGCTCTGCGTGTTTGACCGCGAAGGCGCGGCGGACGATCCGACGCTGCTCAACAGCGAAGCATTACAAGCGTGGCTGCGCTCCGCGGAGTCGGCGAACTCGTTGCTGATCATTGATAGAGCCAAGTTCCTGCTGCGCGACGACAGTCACGTCGCTGAGTACGTCTCGCCATTTCGTTTTGCCGGTCGTGCGAAAGGCGCGCTGATCGTCGCGTTCGATCGTCGTGAAGAATGCGGCGAGACGGAAAGACGTTTGATCGAAGCAGCGGCACAACAGACTTCACTCGCCGCACACATCTGCTCGCTGTATCAATCAGCACGTGACACGTCGGTGAGTCTGGCGCGAGAAGTCGAACGACGAACCGCGGAGAGCGAAGCGCAGGCGCGGTTCATCGAAGCGATTGTCGATAGTTTGCCGCTCTCGCTTTATGCCATTGATCGCGAGTATCGAGTGGTGGCGTGGAACCGTAATCGCGAGCTCGGCGAACTCGGTATCCCGCGCGGATCCGTGCTGGGCAAGAACGTCTTCGAAGTGCTCACGCGACAACCGCGCGACGTGCTGGCGGAAGAGTTTGCGCGCGTGTTTGAGAGTGGCGAGATCGAACGCATCGAACAGGAGACGCCATCGCCAAAAGGCGGCATCAGGCATTGGGTCATCAGCAAGATCCCGATGTGGGCTGACAACACCGGCGAGGTCAGCCATGTGATCACTGTCGGCGAGGAAGTCACGGATCGAGTTGAAGCGAACCGCGCGATTGCCCGCGCCGAGAAGCTCGCGGCGGTTGGTCGACTCGCGGCAGGCGTGGTGCATGAAATCAACAACCCGCTGGCCACGATCTCCGCGTGTGCCGAATCGCTTGAAGCGCGCGTGAATGAAGGCGCGTTTGACGGTTCGGCGGCGGTTGAAGATCTGCGCGAGTATCTCGGCTTGATCCGCAGCGAAGCGTTTCGTTGCAAGAGCATCACGATGGGGTTGCTCGACTTCAGCCGCACGCGCAATTCAGACCACGTGACGATCAACCTAGCCGACGTGATTCGATCCGCGGTGCGCCTGCTTTCACATCAGAAGCGCAGTCCATTCGTTGAGTTCAAAACGGAAATTGCCGACGATTTGCGTTACGTTTCGGGGGATCCGGGTCAGTTACAACAAGCGGTGATCGCGCTCGCGACGAATGCCCTCGACGCGATGAGCGATAGCGGGGTGTTAACAATCGTCGGTCGCAACGACGGCGACAACGTAATCGTTGAAGTCAACGATACGGGCGTCGGCATCCCGCCGGAGAACCTGCCGAAGATCTTCGAACCGTTCTTCACGACGAAAGAAATTGGTCGTGGAACCGGTCTCGGGCTGGCTGTATGTTATGGTATCTTAACTGAGCATGGCGGCACTCTTGACGTGCAATCGACCGTGGGAGCGGGCACGACTTTCACGATTACTCTTACCGCAGTCAAGCTAAGCGAGGAACAGACAGTTTGAGCGAGCAGCAACCGCAGGCACGAATTCTGATCGCAGAAGACGAGGCCAACCTTCGACTCGTTTTGCAGAAGGAATTGGAGAGGCTGGGCTATCGAGTGCAGGCTGCGCCGGACGGCGAGGCCGCTCTGCGCAAACTCGAAGAGAGCAATGTCGACGTGCTGCTGTGTGACATCAACATGCCGCGGATGGATGGCATGGAGTTGCTGCGTCGTGTGTATCAACGGCCCAATCCGCCCGAAGTGATCATGTTGACGGGCCAGGCCACTGTCGAGACTGCCGTCGAGGCGATGAAGCTCGGCGCTTACGATTACCTCACGAAGCCTTACAGCATCACTGAGCTCGACGTGCGCGTGAAGCAGGCGGCTGATAAACGACGGCTGCGCGTCGATAACGTGCGGCTGCGCGAGCAACTGGCGCGACAGTCTGCGCTGCCTGAAATCGTTTCCATTTCGGAACTGATGAAGGAAGCAATACGGTTGATCGAGCGCGTCGCGCCGTCAGAAGCGTCGGTGTTGATAACGGGTGAGTCGGGCACTGGAAAAGAGCTGGTGGCCCATGCGATTCACCGGCTGTCGAATCGTGCGGACGCGTCGTTTGTCGATCTGAACTGCGCCGCGTTTCAGGAGTCGTTGCTCGAGTCGGAACTGTTTGGCTACGAAGCGGGCGCCTTCTCGGGCGCGAAGGGTCGGAAGCTCGGTTTGATTGAACTTGCCGACGGTGGGACGTTGTTTCTAGACGAGGTGACAGAACTGCCTGCGCAGTTGCAAGCGAAACTCTTGCGTGCGATTGAGACGCGCACGTTCTTCCGAGTGGGTGGAGTGCGCAAGGTTGAAGTGAACGTTCGTATCGTGGCGGCGACGAATCGCAACCTCGACACGGTCGTGAACGACGGCGTGTTCAGATCGGATCTGCTTTATCGCATCAATGGTTTTCAGATCAGCCTGCCGCCGTTGCGTGAGCGGCCGGAAGACGTCGAACCGCTCGCGCGTTACCTGCTCAAACAGATCGCGGGAACTCAGCCGCCGGAGCTCAGCGAAGAGGCGCTTACGGCGTTGCGTTTGTACCACTGGCCGGGCAATGTGCGGCAGTTGAAGAACTGTCTCGAGCGCGCGGTGATTCTTTCAAACAATGGCCGGATTACGATTTCAGAGTTGCCGCCTGAAGTGACACGGCCGGCGGTTCCGGCCCCGGCGCTAACGAGTGTTGCGCCGTCTGTCGGTGGTGGCGATGCAATTGCGCCGCTGCCGGCAATTGCGCCCGCGTCCGGTTCGTTGCGAGAAGTCGAGCGGCAGCAAATTCTCGCGGCACTCGAACAGACTGGCTGGCACCGCGGCAAGACGGCCGAGATTCTCGGCATCTCTCCATCCACACTCTATCGTCGCCTGCGCGACTACGATCTCGAAAAGAGACGTTAACCGCGGATTTACGCAGATACACGCAGATCTGGTCGGCGTCTATTCGCGTCATCCGCGTTTCAATTGTTTTCGGTCAATCTTCCCGCGGTCATTCTTCGGAAGTGAATCAACAAACTCCACCCAGCGCGGATACTTGTAAATCGCGATCTGTTGCTTCACGAACTGCTTGATCCCTTCCGCCAACAGATCTCCAGCCGTAAATCCTTCTCGAACGACGATGAACGCCTTCGGTTTCACAAGCCCCTCCGACTCGTGGCCGATCACCGCGCACTCCAGCACCGCCTCGTGTTGCAGCAAACAATTCTCGATCTCCGCCGGCGCGACAAACACGCCCGAAACCTTCAGCATCTCGTCCGTGCGACCGTGGTACCAGTAATACCCGTCTTCATCGACATGAAACTGGTCGCCCGTCGTGCACCAGTCGCCCGCAAAAGTCTCTTTCGACTTCTCGTGCGCGTTCCAGTAACAGAGCGCGGCTGAGTCGCCTTTGATCTTCAGAGTTCCCATTTCACCAGTCGCGACTTCCCGGCCATCAGCATCGACGATCTTCGCTTCGTAACCCGCCACGATGCGACCGAGACTGCCGGGCTTGACGTCGCCGGGCCGGTTCGTGATGTAGATATGAAACATCTCGGCGGAACCGATGCCGTCGCAGATGTCGACGCCAAACGCGTTCATCCAACGTTCGTAGAGTTCTTGCGGCAGTGCTTCGCCGGCTGAATAACAGAATCGCAGGCTCGACACGTCTTCGGCTGACGCACCGGGCACGTTCAGCATCGAGTTAATCATGGTTGGAACGGTCGTCAGTATCGTGGGCCGGTAACGCTTGATGACTTCGAACATCTTTTCCGCCGTCGAACGTTCTGAAAAGAGTGCTGTCGCGCCGCCGACTGCGAACGGGAAAAGCAGGTTGGTGCCTGTTGCATAACCGAAGAAGAGTTTGGGAACAGAGACGGTCAGATCATCAGCACAAACACCCATCGTCGCTTTGGCAAAGACTTCCGTGTTGAACGGCAGATCATGTTGCAGATGGACCGCGCCTTTCGG
>DATNDM010000649.1:0-3993 GCA_035553235.1 Pyrinomonadaceae bacterium
CTGACTTCAACGATCTCGAAGTGTCAGGACCACTCACCGCTTTGGCCGGTAGTGCGGTTCCGCTTGCTGGTCGCGCCACTGGCCGAGTCGATCTCACGTTCCCCGGGACCGATTACAAACTCGCATCGGGAACGATCACCACCCGTTTGACAGCCGAAGCAGGCGAAGCAGACAAAATCCCGATCACAGGCGACGTTGCGATGCGCGCGAACCGCGGCACGTTCGACATTCAACAAGTAAACCTGCAAACTCCGGCATCGCGACTGACCGCCAGCGGGCAGTTCTCATTCGACAAGGATTCGAATCTTCAGGTCGACCTCAATTCATCCGACGCGGCTGAACTGCAAACTATTCTGGTCTCGTCGGGACTGCTGCCCGAAGTCGAAGAACAGATGCGCAGCTACGGCATCGAGGTGGGCGGACAGCTCGCTTTCAACGGCAATATTCGCGGTCAACTGACGTCGCCGAATCTCAACGGCAGAGTTTCGGTCGGCACGCTCATCGTGAACGGCAGCGAGCTCGGTTCATTGTCAGCGTCGGTCGCGATGAACGATGCGGAGATCCGAGTTCCTGACGGTAGTCTTACCGAACGCGATGGTGGCGGTGTTCAGTTCTCCCTCGTCAAGCCGCGCACCGGTGAGAACAACACGTCTATCGAGGCGACGCTCGATCGGTTCAGCGCGCGAAGTCTGCTCGCGCTTTCGCCTTTGAACAGTAACAAGCAACTCACGTCCGATACGCAATCAGATCTCTCGGGCAAGATCAGCGTGACTGGAATTCCGGACGCCATGAGTGGCAGCGCTGACTTGCGTTTCGGACCAGGCCGCGTCGCAGGTGAATCGCTTCAGGGCGCGTTGGCGAAAGCGACGTTCAATGGACCAAACGTGAACGTCGAGAGCGTTGATGTTCGACTCGACGCGGGCCGCATCGTCGCAAGCGGCAATTTCAACACGCACAGCAAGGCGTTTGATTTTCAGGGCCGCGCCGAGAGTTTTCAGCTCGAACGTTTGACGGCGCTCGCGAACCGGCCTGGGCTGCCGTCGGTCACCGGCGTTGCTGACTTCAACGCGCACGTTACCGGCAATCTTTCTGACCAGGACTTCTCGGCTTACCAGATCACGTTTGATGGACAAGGACGCGATGTGACGATCAATGGTCGTCCGGCAGGCACAGTCGCGCTCACCGGCCGCACGGAAAATCGTCAGCTCAATATCAATTTCACAACCGGCATCTTCGGTTCACCGCAAGTCGTCGCTGCGCAGATCAATCTGGCCACACCGGCGTTGGCGTCAACAGTTGAGACGACTTTCACCAACGCCGACTTAACGAACCTGTTTCAGATGCTGATGCCGGGCACCGGCGTGCGCATGACTGGCCGCGCCAACGGAACGATCAAAGCTTCCGGCAACCTGCTCGACGAAGATGCGAATTTTACTCTCGCCGGCTTAACCGGTACGGCCACTTTCAGCGAGCTCAGTTTCCGCGTCGAAGACGTGCAACTCGATGCGACGGCGCCTTTAGTTGTTCGGTTCAATCCCGGCGAAATGGTCTTTGATGGCGCGAGATTCACTGGTCCAGGCACGAACATCGTGCTCGACGGCACGCTGGCGACCGCGAGTGGTGGCAAGCAGAACCTGAACGTCAACGGCAATCTGAACATGCGCGTGCTCAACGGCATCTCGCCCGACTTCTTCTCCTCGGGCACGGCCCAGGTCGCAGTTCGCGTCAACGGCACGTTTGGAGATCCCCGCATGATCGGCACTGCGTCGTTGAGCAACGCGTCTGTGTCGGTACTGCTCGGCAACGATCGTTGGACCATAGCCAACCTTCGCGCGGCGCTCCGATTCACTGCGAACCAGGCGCAAATCGATTCACTCGAAGGCACGATCGGCGGCGGACGCATTTCAGCGACCGGCGGCGCGTTGCTCGAAGGCTTTACGGTCTCGGCGTTTCGTGTCGCTTTGCACGGCAGCAACATGACGGTGCCGTTTCCGGAAGACTTTCGCTCGACGCTCGATGCCGACGTTGAGATTCGTGGTTCTTCGCGCGAGCAGTTGATAGGCGGTGTCGTAAACCTGCGCCGGGCTGAATACACGAAAGACATCGAACTCGCGGATCTCATCAACACGCGGCGAGAGTCGATCGAAGAAGGCGCCGAGATCGAACTGACCCGCACCGCGTTGTTCACGGCGCTGCGCGTTGAAGGAAGAAATGCACTCGTCGTGCGAAACAATCTCGCCGATCTCGTCGGCTCTGTCTCGCTACAGTTGGATGGACCAGTAAACGACCCGACGATCTCCGGAAGAATCACGGCCACGAGCGGCACGCTCAACTTCCGGAACGACCGTTACGACATCACGCGCGCGCTCGTCGATCTGCCGCCGAGCCGCAACGCCGATCCGGTTCTGAACATCCAGGGTGAATCGCAAATCCGAGGTTATCGCGTGATCGTATCGCTGACAGGTCCGCTCTCACAGCCGCAGGCGGCCGTGCGATCCGAACCGGCGTTGCCGCAGGCCGACGTTGTTTCGCTTATCACGACAGGACAACTTTCTTCGGGCGATACGAGTTCGTCGATCCTCGGACAAACGGAAGTGGGTGCGGCGACGAGTCTGCTGACCGACGCGCTCATCAACGCGCCCGCGCAGCGAGCGACGAGCAGGTTATTTGGTCTGACGACTTTTGAGATCAATCCCGTGATCGGAGGCACGACGGGCTCGACTCCCGGCGCTCGCTTAACACTCGGAAGACGAATCAGCAAGGAAGTAACGGTCACATATTCGACGAATGTAACTTCCGACCCGAACCAGATCCTGGCGCTCGAATATCGCGTTTCCGATCGGCTCTCATTCCTCGCGCAGTATGAGCAGGCCTCGACCCGACAATTGACCGCGCGCACGAACAACTTCAACTTCGAAATCCGTTTTCGGAAGAGATTCTGAGCAAGGGGTAAGTTAAGGATTGGCCGCGACGAAGCACAAAACGCACAGACTGTTGCTTGTGGTCATGCTCGGTTTCTTTCTTCTGACGGTGGCGCGCGCAAGTACCACGAACGACGCGCGCATCGAGGATTATGAAGGACGGCAGATCACGGCTGTTGAGTTAGTCTTCGAAGGCAGTACCGGCACTCCGGCTGCTCAGGCGGAGTTTACGGCCCTCCTCAAAGTTGCACCCAACACGACATACTCCGCAGTTCAGGTTCGCGATTCACTGCAAGCACTGTTTGACTCCGGGCGCGTCGCGAATGCGCGTGTCGAAGTGATCGAAGAGGGTACGGCGCGCACGAGTCCGGTCAGGCTTCGGTTCGTAGTGCAGCGGCAGATCCAGGTCGGCGATGTTCGGATCGAGTTGGGAACAGTTACGGGTTCTCCGATCTCGGTCGACGACCTGCGCGGGCGCATCAACTTTACGCAATCAGGAAACCGTTTGACGAAGCAAATGGTCTCGCGCAATGCGGATGAGATTCAGGCCTATTTGCGCGATCGAGGTTATTTCAATGCCACTGTCGAGCCGGTCGAACAGGTCGGTCCGCGTGGTTTGCGAGAGACGATAACGTACAAAGTTACACCGGGCGAACAGGCGAAGGTCGAGGCCTTCAACATTCAGGTTGCGGGTTTCGATGCGTCGACAGTGAGCAAGACACTGGCGCTTCAGAATGGCGTGCCTTTCACTCGCGACGCCTTGGGTGAAGACGTGAAACGCGTGCGTGATGCGCTGATTAATCTTGGTTTTCTCTCGCCCGTGCTCGACGACGCTCGCGTCGAGCGGGACGCGGAGAAGAACACAGTCAGAATTTCGCTGACGGGCGCGGTTGGTCCGAAAGTCACCGTCACAGTTAAAAACTATGAGATGAGCGAGAAGTCGCAGCGCGATCTGTTGCCGGTGAAGCGCGAGGGAAATATCGACTTCTCGGCGATCGTCGAGGGCGCGCGCCGAGTTCGCAACAAGCTGCAGGAGGATGGGTATTTCTTCGCAGACGTAACGGAGGTTTGC
>DATNDM010000650.1:0-6638 GCA_035553235.1 Pyrinomonadaceae bacterium
GAGAGTTGTTGTGGGTCAGACTGAGTATGGAGTCCGCTATGCGTCGGTTGTAGCGGAGCGGAATGTTTGTGGCGTGCAGTTTCATCCGGAGAAGAGCCAGGAGGTTGGGTTGCAGATGCTCAAAAATTTCGGAAGCTCGCAAAGTCATCCACAGATTACACAGATGCGATAAAAAATCTGTGTAATCTGTGGATGGCTTTGGCGAAACGCATAATTCCATGTCTCGACGTTGACAATGGCCGTGTTGTCAAAGGCATTCGCTTTGTCTCGCTGACGGATGCCGGCGATCCGGTTGCGCAGGCGAAGCGTTACGATGTCGAAGGCGCTGATGAATTAACTTTTCTCGACATCACCGCATCGTCCGATCGACGTGAGATAGTGGCGGACCTGGTGCGTCGCGTTGCTGACGAGGTTTTCATCCCGTTTACTGTCGGCGGTGGCTTGCGTTCAGTTGAAGACATTCGCGCGATACTGCGCGCCGGTGCTGACAAGATCACGCTGAACACCGCTGCCGTCGAGAATCCGGAGTTGATCAAAGCGTGTGCGGAGACTTTCGGAAGTCAGTGCGTCGTCGTCGCGATCGACGCGCGGCGGCGCGAGCAAGGCGGATGGGATGTTTACACGCACGGTGGTCGGCGTCCTGTCGGACTCGATGCGATCGAATGGGCCGTGGAGGCGGAACAACTCGGCGCGGGCGAGATACTCTTGACCAGCATGGATTGCGACGGCACGCGCGATGGTTACGATATCGAGCTCACGCGCGCTGTGTCAGACGCGGTTCGCATTCCAGTGATCGCTTCCGGTGGCGCCGGCCGGGTCGAGCATTTCTATGAGGCATTGACCGCGGGCGGTGCGAGTGCGGTGCTGGCTGCGTCGCTGTTTCACTTTGGCGAGTTGTCGATTAGCGACGTGAAGAGTTATCTGCGAAGTCGCGGGTTAGAGGTGAGATGATTAACTTCGACGAAATTCGTTTCGATGAACGCGGGCTGATACCCGCGATCGTTCAGGATGCGTCGACTCGCGAAGTGCTCACGCTCGCTTACATGAATCGTGAGAGCCTCGCGCGCACGCTCGAAACTAAACAGACGTGGTTCTGGTCGCGGTCGCGCAACCAGCTCTGGCACAAAGGCGAGACGTCGGGCAACACGCAGGAAGTCGTGAATCTCGCGCTCGACTGCGATTGTGACGCGATCATCGTTTCAGTCAAGCCTGCGGGACCAGCGTGTCACACGGGCGCTGTTTCATGTTTCGATACCGGCACCGCGGCGCGCGCGCTTGGTCCTGTGTTGGACCAGCTTTACGAGTTGATCGAGAGTCGCGAGCGCGAGCGGCCCGCCGGTTCTTACACGACTTATCTGTTCGAAGCAGGGCTCGATAAGATACTGAAAAAAGTCGGCGAAGAGTCAGCGGAGACGATCATCGCCGCGAAGAATGATGACGACGCGCGGGTGAGTGCCGAAACAGCAGACCTCTTGTATCACGTGCTCGTTTTGCTGGTCGCGCGTGGCGTGAGTCTCGCTGACGTCGCACGGGAACTCGCGTCGAGAAGAAAGGGTCACAGTGAAAACCGAGCTTAACGATTTGCTCGAGTTTGCGGTGGAGATCGCGCGCGGTGCGGGCGAGATCACGTTGCAGTACTTTCGCAAACAGCCGGAGACAAGCCGGAAGTCTGACGGTAGTTTCGTCACGATTGCTGATCGACAAGCGGAGAGTTACCTGCGGCAACGCATCAAAACGCATTTTCCGGATGATGGGATTCTGGGTGAAGAAGAAGGTGAGACGCGAGGTAACTCGGGCCGGCGCTGGATACTCGATCCGATCGACGGGACGTTTGCGTTTGTGCATGGCGTTCCGCTGTATGGAGTTTTGATTGCAGTCGAGATCGAAAGTGAGCTGAGGGTTGGCGTCGTGAACATGCCTGCGCTTGGCGAGATCGTCTCGGCTGCGAAGGGACTCGGATGTTTCCTGAATGGCGAGCCCGCGCGTGTTTCGACGACTGCTGAGCTTAAGGATGCGCTGTTGTTGTCGACGAGCTTTGTGGATGCGACTGAATTGCTGCAAGCGCGTGCGAAGGTGAGCCGGACGTGGGGTGACTGTTATGGTTATGTTTTGGTCGCGACTGGCCGGGCAGACGTGATGGTCGATCCGGTGATGAATCTGTGGGACTGTGCGCCCTTGTTGCCGATCATGGAGGAGGCTGGCGGCACGTTTACTGACTGGCGCGGCGTGCGGACTGCGAATGGTGGGAATTCGATCGCGACGAATGGCGTGTTGTTTGATGAAGTGATGAGTTTGATATTTTGATAGGCTTTGCCCGAAAAGTCCCCTATTGAACTTCTTCTTTGTGCAATCTCTGTGTCCACTGTGCCTCTGTGGTTAAGTAATTGTGCGTAAAAACAACCACAGAGACACAGAGAACACAGAGGTTGCACAAACAAATCAGCCTTTCGGGCAAAGCCGGTTTGATACGTCAATAATGATTGTGATACCGGCAATCGATCTGAAGGATGGTTTGTGCGTGCGGCTGTTGCAGGGCCGCAAGTCTGAGATGACTGTTTACAATGAGAATCCGGTCGAAGTGGCGCGCGCGTTTACAGCCGCGGGCGCGCAAATGATTCACGTCGTCGATCTCGATGGTGCATTCAGTGAAAATGATTCGCCGAATCGTGCCGTGGTAAAAGAGATTGTCAAGGCGATTGACGTGCCGATCGAATGCGGCGGTGGAGTTCGGTCGATAGAGGATGTCAGGCAGCTCTGCGATGCGGGCGTGGCGCGGGTTGTTGTTGGAACAGTCGCGGCTGAGTCGCCGTCGAAGTTAAGTGATTTCGTGGGCAGCTTTGGTTCCAGGATCTGCGTGGGCATTGACGCGCGTGATGGACGCGTGATGACGCGCGGTTGGGAAACTGCAACACCCGTGATGGCTGTTGATCTTGCTCGCGCGGTTGCGGAGTGTGGCGTCGAGCGAATCATCTATACTGACATCGCGCGCGACGGCGCTCTGGTTGGGCCAAATATTCAACAGACAATCTCGATAGCTGAAGCGGCGAACGTTCGTGTGACGGCGTCCGGTGGCGTTTCGAGTCTCGACGACATCAAACGCCTGCGTGATGCGGGTGACGAACGTGTGGACAGTGTTATCGTTGGAAAAGCTTTATACGAAGGAAAGTTCAAATTGGAAGAGGCGATTTTGGCCGCGGATTCACGCGGATAAACGCGGATCGGAATTATGAGTGAATCAATCTTTAACGAAGGAATTTTGAAGGGCCACGTGGCATTCGTCACTGGCGGCGGGACGGGGATCACGGGTGGTGTGGCGCGTGCATTTGCGGAAGCAGGTGCTGCGGTGGCACTCGTCAGCCGCAACATGGATCACCTCGTACCCGCGGCGCAGACGATCAACGAGAATGGCGGGAACGCGATTGCCGTTGCTGCTGATGTTCGGCAGCCGGAAGAAGTCGAGAAAGCGGTCGCGCAAACTGTCGAGCAGCTTGGCAAGATCGACATCGTTGTGAACGGAGCGGCGGGAAACTTTCTTTGTGCCCCGGAGGAGATGTCGCCAAATGGGTTTGGAACCGTGATCGACATCGATCTGAAGGGCACGTTCAACGTCTGCCGCGCCGCGTTTGCGCAACTGAAAGAACATCGCGGACAGATCCTGAATATCAGTGCGACGCTTCATTACCTCGCTACGCCGATGCAGCTTCACGTGTCTGCGGCTAAGGCGGGCGTTGATGCGTTGACGCGTAATCTCGCGGTCGAGTGGGGACGTTATGGCATACGCGTGAACGCGATTGCGCCTGGGCCAATCGAGGATACGGAAGGCATGAAGCGTCTCGTGCCCGAACCGGTGAAGGAACGATTACTGAAGAAAATCCCGGTTGGGCGTTTTGGAAGAATCGCGGATATCGAGAAAGCGGCGGTGTTTCTGTGTTCTGACGCGGCGAGTTTTATCAATGGCGTCGTGCTCGTTGTTGACGGTGGACATTGGCTCAACGGTACGCGACTGGGTTAGCGCGCCACAATGGTGCAAGACCAGGTTAGCCACAAAAAGCACAAAGAGGAACACAAAGAAGCACAAAGGAAGAAGACGAAGCAGACCAAATGCTCGATCTGCAACCACCATCATTCGAGGCGTTTGAGCGCGAGGCGCGACAGGGCAACGTTGTGCCCGTCGTCCGTTCGGTGCTCGCGGACCTGCACACTCCGGTCGGCACGTTCATGCGCATCGCCGGTGATTCGCCCTACTCGTTTCTGCTCGAGTCTGTCGAAGGTGGTGAACGAATCGCGCGCTACTCGTTCCTCGGCGCTCAGCCGGAAATGATCGTGCGCGGCAAGGGCATGCAGACGATTGTCGAGCGTAACGGCGAGACTGAATCATACCTGCAACTCGCGACTGAGTGGGTGCGCGACTATTTCCGCGGGCGCTCGCTCGCGCGCCGGCCCGGACTCGTTCCTTTTGCAGGTGGCGCGGTCGGTTATCTCGGTTACGACGCGGCGCAGTGGTTTGAACCCGCGTTGCGCGACGATCATACGCAGCCACTCGATCCGCCGACTGACGCCGTCTGGATGTTTTTTCGAAACGTGATCGCCTTCGATCGCGTCAAGCAACGGCTCGAGATCGTTTCGATCGTCTTCACCGAAGAAGCCGGCGGCAGTCACGAGCGTCTGCGCGAGCTTTACGACCAGGCAGTCGCGCGCACGAAAGAAATCGAGGAAACAATCTTTGAAACGGGCGCGCCGATACGCGTGCCGTCGATCAATGAGAATGCCGGCAGCATCTCGCTACAATCGAACTTTCCACGCCGTGCTTTCGAAGACAGCGTGCGCCAGGTGAAGGAGCACATCGCCGCCGGAGACTGTTATCAGGTCGTGCTATCGCAACGGTTCTCGGCCCAGTTCAATGGCGACCCGTTGCAGATCTATCGAGCACTACGTGCGATCAACCCGTCGCCGTACATGTTCTTTTTGCGACTCGGCGACGAGACTGTAGTCGGTGCTTCACCGGAGATGCTGGTCCGTTGTCATGGACAGCGACTCGACTATCGCCCGATCGCGGGTACGAGAAAACGTGGCGCGACGGAGACGGAAGATTGGATGCTGAGCGAGGACCTGAAAACGGACGAGAAAGAGATCGCGGAACACATGATGCTCGTCGATCTCGGGCGGAACGATCTCGGGCGTGTTTCGGATTATGGATCGGTGAAGGTCGACGATTTGATGCGCGTCGAACGCTATTCCCACGTGCAGCATCTCGAAACGAGTTTGCGATCGCGATTGCGTGATGGGCTCGATCGATTTGATGCGCTAGCGTCGTGTTTTCCGGCGGGCACGGTGACCGGTGCGCCGAAGATTCGCGCGATGGAGATCATTCGCGGGCTCGAGCCGGATCGTCGTGGGATTTACGCGGGCTCGGTGTTGTATATGGATTATGCTGACAATCTCGATTCGTGTATCGCGATTCGGACGATTGTGTTGCGCGATGGGCAGGCGCTGGTCCAGGCGGGCGCGGGAATCGTCGCTGATTCGATACCGGAGCATGAGTATGCGGAGACGGTGAACAAGGCGCGGGCGATGTTTCGTGCGATTGAAATGGCGGAACGCGGATTATAAGGATTTTTCAAAACAGGATTTACGCGGATCGTTTCGTGATGAAGAAGATAGTAATTGTAATTTTAGGTTTGTGGGTGGTGACGGTAACTGCGAGGGCGCAGTCGAATAATCAGATTGAGCCGCCGCGGAAGGCGAATGCGCGTGCGGCGGCGACGCCTGTGCCGGCGGGTGATCCGTTTGATGGCGCGACGGTTGAGAAGATGGAGGGGCAGTGTGTGACCCTTGAGACTGAGCTTGGGCCGATTGAGATTGCAATCATGCCGGAGAATGCGCCGGAAGCGGCACGTAATTTTTTGAATCTTTCGGCAACGGGGGCGCTCGATACGACGACGTTTAGTCGAGTGGTGAAAGGGTTTGTGATTCAGGGGGGAAATCTTCAGACGAGCGAGAAGTGGAGTGAGGCACTCGCGAAGCGCATGAGTCACCGGCTGCCTGATGAGCCGGGTCTCGTGAAGCATGTGCGTGGCATTGTTTCGATGGCGCGCACCGATGAGCCGAATAGCGCAACGACGCATTTCTTCATACTCGTCGCGCCGGCGCCGCATCTCGACAGCAAGTTTGCTGCGTTCGGCACGGTGACGAAGGGGATGGAAGTTGTCGATGAGATCAACCAGGCGCCAGTCGAGGGCGATAAGCCGGATAAGCCGGTCAAGATCAATCGCGCAGTAGTTAATGCATGTAAAAAATGAGCCAGGGATTTGACGGATGAACACGGTTTTCTTATCTGTGTTACCAGTGTTCATCTGTGGCTGAAAGATAATGCTTTTAGTTATCGACAACTACGATTCATTCACTTACAACCTCGTCCAGTATCTCGGTGAACTGGGCGCGACGGTTGAAGTGCGCCGGAATGATCGCGTCACGCTCGATGAGATCGAGAATCGTTTACGTCCGGAGCGGATCGTGATCTCACCGGGACCCGGAACTCCTGACAATGCCGGAATCACGCTCGACGTGATCCAGCGATTCGCGGGGAAGGTGCCGTTGCTTGGCGTATGTTTGGGCCATCAGGCGATTGGTCAGGCGTT
>DATNDM010000651.1:0-4075 GCA_035553235.1 Pyrinomonadaceae bacterium
CATCTCTTGCTTCTTGTCGCCCACGGTGGTACGTTGAGGCCAACAGTGACCCGGTTAGTCGCTTTTAATCTCTACAATAGACAAAGTGAGGACAAAGAGATGCCCATGGAAGCACTCGGAATGGTTGAGACCAAAGGATTCGTGGGTGCAGTTGAGGCCGCCGACGCCATGGTCAAAGCAGCGAACGTGCAACTGCTTGGGAAGGAGTACATCGGCGCCGGTTACGTGACGATCTTTGTGCGCGGCGACGTTGGTGCGGTCAAGGCGGCGACTGACGCGGGCGCGGCTGCGGCGAGGCGAGTTGGTGAGTTGATCAGCGTGCACGTGATTCCGAGACCACATGCCGAGGTCGAGCGCGTGCTGCCGGTGAATGGACGAACTGGTCTGAGCCCCGACGAACAGGCGCTGCAAGGTGGCGCGCGCGGGCAGTTGGGCCAGGGCGATCAGGGACGCTCGCTGAGTGCGGGCACGCGTGAAGCCAACAAAGAAAGAGCACGATAGTTCATCCTCAGCTTGCGCAGAATTTATCTGTGTAATCTGCGTAATCTGTGGATAAGGGCGTGGAGTTAGTCATGTCGGTCGATAAGGATCTTGTTTCAGTGCAACAGGCGCGTGACCTCGTCGAGGCTGCGCATCGAGCACACGCACAACTCGCGGAGTTTGACCAGGCAAAGATCGATCGGATTTGCGAAGCGATGGCGCGGGCGGCGTTGAGTGACGCGGCGCGACTCGGCGCGATGGCCGTCGAGGAAACGGGATATGGCATTCCCGCTGACAAGCAGGAGAAGAATCGCTTTGCGGCCGAAGACGTTTGGAACTACTTCCGCGGACTGCGCACGAAGGGCATCGTTTCCGAGACTAAAGACGTTGTAGAGATCGCCAGCCCGCGCGGCGTCGTGGCGGGCGTTATTCCTTCCACTAATCCAACCTCGACTGCAATTTTCAAAATCCTGATCGCAATCAAGTCGCGCAATACGGTCGTGTTGTCACCGCATCCGTCAGCCGCGAAATGTATCAACGAAACCGCGCGCGTGATGCGCGACGCGGGCGTGAAGGAAGGTCTGCCCGCGGACGCGATCGGCTGCATGACCTCGGCGACGATCGAAGGCACTGAGACGTTGATGAAGCACAAGCAGACAGCCGTGATCCTCGCGACCGGCGGCATCGGGCTGGTGCGGGCGGCGTATTCGTCAGGCAAGCCGGCGTTTGGAGTTGGACCAGGCAATGTGCCCGTATGTGTCGAGCGAACGGCTGACATTCCGAAAGCCGTGCAGGATATTTTGACTGGGAAGTGTTTTGACAACGGCACCATCTGCGCCTCCGAGCAGGCCGTGATTTGCGACGCGCCTGTCGAGCAGGCGGTACGCGAACAGTTCAAACTTCAGGGCGCGCATTTTCTGTCGGCGGCTGAAGCCGATCAACTCGGAAAGGTCGTCGCGACTCCGCAGCGTTCGTTGAATCCGGCGATCGTCGGCAGGTCAGTTGAAGTGATCGCGAAGCTGGCGGGGCTGAGTGTGCCGCCGGGCACGCGCTGTTTGATCGCGGATGTGGCCGGTGTCGGGCGCGATCATCCGTTGTCAATGGAGAAGCTGTCTCCCATTCTCGCGTTTTATGTAGTTGATGGTTTGGCGGCTTGTGCGAAGCGCGCGCAGGAAGTTTTGGCGTACGGCGGCATGGGCCACACGGCGGGCATTCACACGCGTTCGCGTGAAGCGGCGATCAAGTTCGGCGCCGAGATGCCGGCATCGCGCATCACGGTGAACACGCCGACCACGCACGGTGCGATCGGGTTCTCGACAGCGTTGCCGCCGTCGATGACGTTAGGTTGCGGATCGTGGGGCGGGAACGTGACGTCTGACAACGTGTCGCCGCTGCATTTGATGGACATCAAGCGCGTTGCATTTGAAACGCGACCGGTGAAGAGTGCGCGTCCGGCAGTTTCGGCGCAGACGGTGGTTTCTTCAGCGAAGGAACCGGTGGTTGCGGGTGGCAAGATCGATCGACAGGAGATCGCGGCGATCGTAGATCGTTTTTTAGCAGGGAAACGTGTTGAGTCGCCGGCTTTGCCATTGCCACCGCCTGTAATCGAGAGTGAAGCGGGAAGTATGTACACGGCGCCAGCGCCGCCACCACCAGCACCACGAGAAAGTAAGCCGGCGCCGCCGTCGAACAACGGCGCAAAGGCAGTTGAGTTTGTCAGCGAAGACGACGTGCGGCGCGCTATTCAAAAGGGCGAGAAGATCTACATCAGCGCGCGGACGATCATCACGCCGTCGGCGCGTGATATAGGTGAGCCGGCAGAGGTCTTCGCGAAAGTTTAGCCGCGATTTTCGCGGACGACGCGGATCTGAAATGTTTTTAGGAAGAGTCGTAGGCACAGTCTGGTCCACTAAGAAGACGCCCGATCTCGAGGGCGTCAGATTTCTCATTGTTCATCCTTACGATCTCGACAAGGAGCCGACGCGCAATATCGTCGTCGTCGCCGATCGGCTCGGCGCGGGCACCGGCGAGATGGTGATGTGCGCGTTCGGCAAAGCCGCGCGCTCCGCGATCGGTAATCAGGACATGTCGATCGAAGCCGCAGTCGTCGGCATCGTCGATCGTGTCGACATCAACGAAACCCTGTCTGATTCATTCATCCCGTCCAATGGCCAATGAAGAGTTGATCTACCGAATTACCCGAGCGGTTTACGATCGTCTTGGAAATACGGTTGACGATTCGACTGTCGAACAGTTGGTTACCGACATCTACAAGCAGGTTGAACCTGTCTCGCACAGGACCGCGAGTGTTGATGACGGCGCCGCACGTATGGATTCGAGTGAGGGATCGTCGGCGCGCATGGTGATTTCGGTTTTCGGATTGGATCATCCGGGGATTGTTGCTGGTGTGTCGCAGATACTGGCGGAGGCTAGTTGCAGTATCATCGATATCAACCAGACGGTCGTGCAGGGAAAATTCGCGATGGTGATTATTGCCGACACGACGCGCGCGCGTGAGAGCACGGCGGAGTTGAAAGATAGATTGCGGAATGAAGGGGAGAAGCTCGGCGTGCGGATTTACGCGCAGCGCGAGGATCTCTTCAACGCAATGCACCGGATCTAAGTTGTGGACAGGATTAACAAGATGTTTTCAAGACTCGCAAGATAGAAACGGTATCTTGAAAATCGTGTAAATCCTGTCTAAAGGTTTATGTCAGAACCCGAGATAGCTCGACGATGTACATCCTGTGGCGTGAGCGTGCGCGAACGCGCGATGTTCTGTCCGCAGTGTGGCAATCCGATTCCAGAGGTGCCGGTGACGACTGTGACTCCCGCGCCGCAACCGCCCCCAGAGCCGCGTCAGCAGCCTGACGCCGCTAAAGGGCGCATTGAGAAGTTGCGACACGTGTCGAGCGTTGTAATTGATCAGGCGGCTTACGATCCGAGTTTGCGCTTCCTCTTAGTTGCGGCTGCATTCTTCATTCTGTTCCTCGTACTACTCATATTGAGCAAGTTCATAGGATAGTTTTTGCCGCGGCTAAAATAAGAAGATGGAATACACTCAAGCCGAGATCCTGCAAACAGTCGCGATGACCGAAATGGAGCATCTCGACGTGCGCACCGTCACGCTCGGGCTGAGTTTGCTCGACTGCAAGAGCGATTCGATGGCGGGTGTCGCGCAAAAAGCAGGTGAGAAGATTCGCACGATTGCAGCGCGGCTCGTGCCGGTCGTCGATGAGATCGGCGAGCAGTTTGGAATCAGAGTCGCCAACAAACGTATCTCGATCACGCCAGTCTCACTAATCACTGAAGGATTACACGGCGATCTCGTGCAAGTCGCGCGTGCCATCGACGACGCCGCGGGTACGGTCGGCGTCGACTTCATCGGCGGCTACTCGGCGCTCGTCCAAAAAGGTACGACTCCTTCCGAAATTCGTTTTCTCGACTCAATCCCCGAAGCGCTCTCGAGCACTGCGCGTCTGTGTTCTTCAGTCAACGCGGCCACGACGCGCGCCGGTATCAACATGGATGTGGTCCGTCAGATCGGCACGATCATAAAGGACGCAGCCGAGCGGACGCGCGATCAAGGTGGACT
>DATNDM010000652.1:0-2536 GCA_035553235.1 Pyrinomonadaceae bacterium
TAGGCACGATTCTACTCAGCATTACCGCGCGTCGGGGACTCCTGCTGGAATGTCAAACTGAATATGACCGCTAACAAATCATCTGGTTCAACGGGCTTTGACAGGTGTGTTTGAAAACCAGCCAGGAGAGCTCGGCGCCGATCCGTCGCGCCGGCATAGGCAGTGAGCGCGACCGCGGGGACGTGGCCACCTTTTGCCGGCGTTAATGAACGAACCTTCCGGATCAACTCGTAGCCGTTTTCACCTGCCATCGCAATATCACTGACCATCACATCAGGCTTAGCCCGCTCGAGTTCAGCCAGTGCCGCGGCGGCAGAGTCAACGGCCACCACTTCCGCCCCGTGCTGTCGCAACACGGTTTTAAGCAGCTCTTGAGTATCCGGATCGTCTTCGACAACGAGAATTCGCAGGTCTTTAAGTTTTTGGTCTGCCGCACTCTCCGCATTATCCAACACACCACACGGTCTCTCAGTAAACACGACTGCTGCCGGATCGCCGTTACTGCCCTCCAACGACGTCAACGGAAACTCGACTGTGAAAGTCGCTCCCTTCCCCGGACCCTCGCTCTCGGCAGTAACAGCGCCAGACTGTTGCCGCACGAGGTAATCAACAATCGCCAGACCAAGCCCGAGTCCGCCATGTGCGCGCACGTTCGAGGAATCAACCTGCCTGAAGCGTTCGAAAATGTGTGGCAAATGTTCCGGGGCAATCCCAACTCCGTTATCCCGCACTTCCAGTCGCACACATGAATCGTCTCGCTCGAGACGAACGACAATTCGTCCTCCATTCGGCGTGAATTTGATCGCATTCGAAATCACATTCGTGACGATCTGTTGCAGTCGCGCGGGATCTCCGAGAATGGGACCAGCAGTCGGGTCAATCGCCGTCTCGAGTTGCAATTGTTTCGCATCAACAGCGGGACGCAACGAATTGATCACTTCCTCTGTGATCGACGCAAACGAGACCGGTTGAACTTCGATCTTTAGTTTGGCGGCAATGATTCGCGACACATCAAGCAGGTCTTCAATCAACTTCGATTGCGCTTCCGCATTCCGTCGAATGACCTGAACCGCACGCTCTTTCTCGTTTTCGCTCAACTGATTCGCCTGCAGCAAGCGCGACCATCCGAGAATCGAAGTCAACGGTGTTCGCAACTCGTGAGACATCGTCGCGAGAAATTCATCTTTTACGCGATTCGCATCCTCGAGCTCCTTCGCACGCACGCGCAGAACTTCATGAATCTGCCGCAACTCGGTCATATCGCGGCCAACGCCAAACGCGAGACCATCCTCAGGCACGGGGAAATAGCTCCATGCTACCCACTTGTACCCACCGTCTTTCGTGCGCAGGCGGTTCTCCATGATCGTGACCGGTTCGCCAGCCGAAAGTCGC
This sequence comes from Pyrinomonadaceae bacterium, assembly GCA_035553235.1. Taxonomy (GTDB): domain Bacteria; phylum Acidobacteriota; class Blastocatellia; order Pyrinomonadales; family Pyrinomonadaceae; genus PSRF01. The sequence continues at coordinate 1,393 of DATNDM010000652.1, forward strand.
TTGTATTCATTCAGAGTCGCACCAAGATCGTCGGGATGAAGGAGTTCAAACACACCCATCGCCAACAGCTCTTCTTCAGAAAAGCCGAGCACTTTCTGAAATGCGGGGTTGACTCGCTGGAAACGACCGTCAAGGTGAACGATACATAACATGTCGATCGAGAGCGCGAAGAAGCGGTCGCGCTCTTCGGTTAACTTGTTGCGCTCGGTCATGTCGCGCATGACCTTGGAGAAACCGATCAGGTTTCCACTCGCGTCGCGCACGGGGGTGACCACGCCACTGGCCCAGAAACGTGAACCATCTTTGCGAACGTGCCATCGTTCGTCTTCAGCCCGGCCGTTCGCAGCCGCAGTGGCGAGCTCCTGTGCAGGAATCCCTTTGGCTCGATCTTCAATCGTGAAAAACTTGGCCCCATCTTTTCCGACGATTTCTTCTTCCGTAAAACCGAGGATGTGCTGCGCGCCGACATTCCAGTTGGTTACGATGCCATCCACGTCGGTCATAAAAATCGCATAGTCGCGGATATCTTCGATTGCCTTGCGGTAGATGTCCTCAGTTCGGCGATTTACGCTGCGGCGCTCAGTCGCGGTAGGCATGTGCTGATCCCCCTGCTCGTTAACCTGTACACAAAGAGGATCAGCAAAAATCTCGCCGCGCCATTTGCGCGTTTTTGCAGTCGCTTCTGTGTGATTTGCGCGCCCACCATCAGCATCGCAGGAGGACCACGCATGTTTACGAAACGACCCTACACGTACTCTTTCTGGGCACTGATCATCATCGTTCTGATCTCAGGCACGTGGCTGTTCGCTAGCGGACAGACTAAGTCGCCGCTGACCTACGAGACGATTTCCGCGTGCCGCTCAATCAAACGTTGACAATGCTTCGATAGCTAGAGGCTTTACCTCAAAACTACGGCGGAGTGGAGCGCTCAGGAGGCGGTAGCGGCAACGTCACTGATTTAAAAATTTCTTTGGCGACATCGATGGTCTTCGGATCAGTACCCTCAACGCGCATATACAACTGCACGTCGCCCTTCTCCCAGTTTCCAACATTCAGCTCCGCCTGATAGATCCGCTTCCCATCCTTCACGCTCGAGAAGCTTCGGATATTCGCCATCCTGCCGCCGAGCCTCGTCGTCGTCTCC
>DATNDM010000653.1:0-2780 GCA_035553235.1 Pyrinomonadaceae bacterium
AATTCGGCGTGCAGGCCACCCTTGATGCCCTCGAACATGAACTCGAGAAACTGGCCGTACAAAAGCGGACTGATGCGGTTTTCGACTTTGTTCGCATCGATCGTGATTGAAGCGGTTTGCGCAGCGACAGTCGTAACCTGCGCCGCAAAAACGACTACAGAACACAAAAAGCTCAAAAACAATCTTTGTGCTTTTTTGTGGCTCACCTGGTTGGTATGCGCAGCACTGTGAACGAGTGTGGTAACAGCGAGTAGGAAAACTCATTTCCCGAAACCGCAAACGGGCGTTCGACGGGGGCGATCTTCGTCGGGTGGTCCAAACTGTTCTCGCCTTTCATCTCGTCGCTTTGCAGCACGAACGCCGTGCCTGTTCGCCCGACTCGGCCGGCGCCCGCGAGATTGATGCGCGCGTCTTTCGTCCCGGAACCGGTATTGATGAGCTTGACGATCACTTCGCCGGTCGCTTCATCTAACGCAGCGCTCGTGTAGAGTTCGCCCTGACCATTCCTCGGCGAGCCATCCACCGATACACCCAAACGCCTCGTGCCTTTGTTCACGCTGAACATCTTCTGCACGTAATAGTTCGGCGTGCCGTACGAGCGCAGGTTGTCAAACCAGATCATGTTCGGCGTCCATTGCCACGCGTCAACGTGCCCGAACAGCGGCGCATACGACGACATTCGCACGACGTCAGAATTGCGTTCGAGACCCGTCATGAACGCCGCTTCCGATAGCGCGCATTCCCAGTTGTTACGATTGTCAGGACTCGCAATGCCGACACTCTGCGCCGCGTACTCACCCGCGAAAACCTTTGGGCCGGTGCGCGGATAACTGTCGTAGCGCCCGGAATTCTCACGGAACCACTGCGGCGCCATGTAGTAATGCTCGTCGATCAAGTCTGCTTTGAGCTCGCGCATCTTCGCCCAAAGGAAATCGAAACGTTCTCCATCCGGCGATGGCCCGGCACTCGTCACGAGCTGAATGTTTGGATACTTCTGCTTCAGCACTCTCGCAAACACCTCGTAACGTTCGACGTACTGCGGTCCCCACTGTTCATTCCCAACGCCAATCATCTTCAGGTTGAACGGCTTGGGATGGCCCATCTGCGCGCGTTTGCGACCCCACTTCGTGTTGACGGGCGCGTTCGCGAATTCGATCAGATCGATGGCGTCCTGAATGTAGTGATCGAGATCTTCGAGCGGCGCCAGCTCGGCGGAGTTGAACTGACACGCCATGCCGCAGTTGAGAATCGGTAACGGCTCCGCGCCGATGTCTTCGCTCAACAGGAAATACTCGTAATAGCCGAGACCAAACGATTGATAGTAATCAGGCGTCGGCCGCCAATTGAATTCCGTGTTCCAGCGATTGATGATGAGCCGGCGCTCGTCGAGATCGCCGATCGTGGTCTTCCACTGATAACGCTGGTCCAGGTATCTGCCTTCGACGATGCAGCCGCCGGGAAAACGCAGAAAGCCGGGCTTCATGTCTTTCAGGAGTTGCACGAGATCGGCGCGCAAGCCATTCGGCCGGTGCTGCCATGTGTCTGCAGGGTAGAGCGACACGAGATCGATATCGATCACGCCACTGTTTTGCAGCAGCAGATTGAAATGCGCTTTGTTCCTTGTGTCAGTGGCTCGTAACGTTGCCGTATAAGTCTTCCACGCATCCGTAAGAACTATGACCCGTGTTTCGCCGACGATGCGGTCGCCGTCTTCAACTTCGACACGCAGCGTCAACGGCGGACTATTAACTCTTCGTGCCTTTATCGAAAACGTGTACTCAGCGCCCTTCTGAACACCGATACCGCGGAAGCCTTCGTTCGTGAGGCCAAAGCCTTTGCCTGAGCCGGACGCTTCGATGCGCAGGTAATGCGAGTTTGGAACGTCGTTGACTGAACCTTGGTCGTAGATCTGGAGCTTGCCTTTGGGATCACCGCGGTCCAACTGTTTCCAGCCCATCATCGGATTCGGAAACTCGAACGAACGGTTCTTCACGCGTTCCGGATAGAGCCCGCCATCCGCGCCGAAGTTGATGTCTTCAAAGAAAAGACCAAACAGCGTCTTCGGGACCGCGCCGCCCGGCTTATCGACCTGCACCGTCACGACACGCGTCTGCGCAAACGCGATCTGCGCCTGAATAAGCGCAACCGCGATCAGCAATCTAACGATCCTTATTGATTTACGATTAACTGCGTTCATGAAAATTCTCATAGAACAGGGCACAAAAGCATTGATTTCTCTGTGCAACCTCTGTGTTCTCTGTGTCTCTGTGGTTAACGGATCCACAGTAATAACTCACCACAGAGACACAGAGAACACAGAGGTTGCACAGAGAAGAGCTTCATCGACCTGCGGCCCTGGCTTTAGTCTTGCCCGTCATGCGTCGAATGAACTCAACCTCCTCGACCATGTACGGCGTACCGTCGTTGCGAAAAATTTCGTGAAACCAGATCGACGGTTCGCGATCGGTGTACGGGTGCTGCCACGAATCCCACGGCAGATTCGTTTGCGTCTTGCCCTGCGCGAAGCCCCAGTTGATCATCCCCACGTGATGAATCTTTCCGATCGGCAAACTGCCGAAAAAGAAACTGCCATTGCCGCGCGCCATGTATTCCGTGCAGATCAGCGGACGGTTGTACTGCTTGAGCCAGACGATGCGCTTCTCGAGCTCAGTCGGCGAGTCGTAACTGTGAAACGTAACAACGTCTGAGAGATCGATCTGGAGACGCTCCATCGGCGTCAGCTTCTCGGGCGCGGAGTAATCGCCTTTCCAAACGCCGGA
>DATNDM010000654.1:0-5296 GCA_035553235.1 Pyrinomonadaceae bacterium
ATGAAAACGACGATGCGCGAGGCGCCGGGAGTCGGGCTCGCCGCGCCGCAGGTTGGAGTGTCGATGCAACTGGCTGTGATTGAAGATCCGGAGGAATACTTAGACCATTTTTCTGATGACCAACTTGATGCGACGCAAAGATCGGCAGTTCCCTTCCACGTGATCATCAATCCGAAGCTCACGTTGCTGGGCAAAGCGAAAGCGACGTTTTTCGAAGGGTGTCTCAGCGTCGAGGGTTACCAGGCCATCGTTGATCGCGCGCTGGATGTCCGTGTCGACTGTTTGAACGAACGCGGCGAAGAAATAACGATCAAGGCGCATGGCTGGTACGCGCGCATTCTGCAGCACGAGATAGACCATCTTAACGGAACGCTCTACATCGATCGCATGAAGACACGCACGTACTCGACCGGCGAAAACATGCATCGCTTTTGGAACAATCGAACTATCGAACAAGTACTGGCTGAAGTCGATGAGCGCAAAACCTAATCGAGTGTTATCCACAGATTACACAGACCGCATAAGAAATCAGCGTAATCTGTGGACCAACGTTTCAAGCGTAACGCCACAGTGATAAACTCTCGGCCCCCGATGAGAACCGTAAACGCTGCCAGGTATGTGACGCCACTCCGCGAAGGCGGATCGCTGCCCGCGATCATCGAAGCGGATGACGACGGCATGTACGTGCTGAAATTCCGCGGTGCGGGCCAGGGGACGAAGGCACTCATCGCAGAGGTGATTGCGGGCGAGCTTGCGCGAGCTGCCGGACTGCTGGTTCCCGAGCTTGTCTTCGTGTCGCTCGATCCTGAGATTGCAAAGACTGAACCCGATCCGGAAATTCAAGACCTGATCCGCGCCAGCGGCGGACTGAATCTCGGTCTCGATTACCTTCCAGGCTCGGTGATGTTTGACCCAGTCGCTGACAAACCTGACGCCGAGCTCGCTTCGCGAATCGTCTGGTTTGATGCGTATGTCTCGAACGTCGATCGGACGGCGCGAAACGCAAACATGCTGATGTGGCACCGGCGGTTATGGTTGATCGACCACGGCGCCGCCCTGTACTTTCATCACGCCTGGACGGACATTGACCAACGTCCGAAAGATCCATTTCGTTTGATCAAAGAACACATCCTGCTTCCCTTCGCGAGTGCGATCGAAACGGCTGATGAAGCGATGACGGCCGCGATCACCGGAGACATAATCAAACGAGTCGTCGATCTCCTCCCCGACGACTGGATGAGCGAGCACGCTCCATTTAGTACGATTGCCGAAAACCGGCAGGCTTACGTTGATTACCTGACGAGGCGTCTCGACGCGCCTCGTAACTTCGTCGAGGAGGCGATTCGTGCCCGATAAATTCCGGTATGACTATGCGGTCGTTCGGGTCGTACCAAAGGTAGACCGCGAGGAGTTTATCAATGCGGGCGTGATCGTCTCGTGTCCCGAACTGGCTTTTCTCGACGCGGTCATCAAGCTCGACGAGTCGCGACTACTCGCTCTCGATCCAAACATCGATCTCGACCTGGTTCGAAAACATCTAGCCAGCATCCCAAAGATCTGTCGCGGCGGTGTCGGCGCCGGATCGATCGGCCAGCTACCGCAGCGCCAACGTTTCCACTGGCTTGTCGCTCCACGCAGCACGATCATTCAAACCTCTCCAGTTCACACCGGCCGTTGCGGCGATCCCGCCGCCGCACTCGAACATCTCGTCGCGACGATGGTCGACGCGAGTTAACACGGATGATGCGGATGATTACGTCAAACGGATCTGGTTGTATGAAGCGCGTACAGTTTAGACGCGACTTACGCCACCTCTCCTTGTAATTCCACACGGCCCTCTTTTTGCTTGGCCCTTCTGGATACCCCGAGCTAATCAGCACAGTCGAACAAAGGGAGGAAGAACTCATGGATGCCTTTAGCTTACTGAAAGCCGATCACAGGAAAGTTGAGGATCTCTTTGCACAACTCGAAAGCGCACGCGGGCAGTCAAAGATGCGCTTGTTTCAACAGATCCAGACCGAGCTTGAACTGCATACTCACATCGAAGAAACGATCTTCTACCCGGCATTGGAAAAGCCGAAGCAGACGCACGACCTGACGATGGAGGCTTACGAAGAGCACGACGTCGTCAAAAAGCTCCTCGAAGAAATGAGTAAGGCGAAGAGTCCGACCGAGGAGTGGGACGCAAAGGCCAAGGTGTTGCAGGAAAACGTCGAACACCATGTTGAGGAAGAAGAAAACGAGCTCTTCCCGAAGGCTGAAGCGGCGCTAGGCGACGAAGAGATCGAGACACTCGGAGAGCAATTGGAAGCCGAGAAGATGCGTATGCAGGGACGTCGCGGTTCGAAGCAGTCTGCGAGCAAGAAATCATCGGCGAAGAAGTCAGCTTCAAAATCGAAATCGGCGTCGACGGCGGCTAAGCGGACACCCGCGAGCAGGAAGAGCGCTTCGAAGAGTAGTTCCAAGTCGTCAGGCTCAAAATCTCGGTCGAAGAAGTCGGCCAAGAAGCGTTAACTCTTGAATTAGCTTGCACGAAAAGTCTGCTCTTCTCTGTGCAACCTCTGTGTTCTCTGTGTCTCTGTGGTTTAGTATTGTTAGGAGAAACAACCACAGAGACACAGAGAACACAGAGGTTGCACAGAGAAGAAGTCCGAAAACGACTGTTCGTGCAAAGCCTCTTGAATTCATCGAATAAGGAACACGGCCTCGCAAATGGTTGATGAGCTGTACGACTGCATCGTCATCGGCGCGGGGCCGGCGGGTCTATCTGCGTCTCTTTTCCTCGCTCGCTATCTGCACCGCACACTCACGTTTCATCACAACACTCCGCGCAACGAATACGCGCACGGCGTGCACGGCTTTTTGGGGCATCACGGAATCCGGCCAGGCGAACTTCTCGCTCGCGGGCGCGATGAAGTGACTGATCATGGCGGGTTGATAATCGAGGCGTGCGTGACTGCGGTCGAGAAACTCGCGCCCGAGCACTTTCGAGTGTTTGTCGGTGAAAGGGCTTTCGATGCGCGTCGATTGTTGCTCGCCACCGGTCTGCGTGATCTGACGCCAGACTGTCCCGGGTTTCGCGAGTTTTATGGTTGGAGCGTGTTTCATTGCCCCGATTGCGACGGTTACGAAGTGAGAGACAAACGCGTGGCAGTGCTTGCGCATGACAAAAACGCGGCGGGTTTTACAGTGAATTTGCTGACGTGGACCAGACACATAACGCTGCTCACCGACCAGCACGAAATCTCGACCGACGACTACGCAAAGTTAGCGGCGCTTAATGTCGCAATAAGAACAGACGCAGTGACAGCGCTGGATGGCGACGAGTCAACGAGCCAGTTGCAGCGTGTGGTGTTTGCGGAGGGCGAGCCGCTTGAATGCGACGCTCTGTTCTTCAATCTCGGCACCCAACTCGCGACTGACTTTCATGAAACGCTGGAGTGCCGCCTGGATCCTGAGTGCGGTCTGGTTTGGGTGGATGAAACGCAGCAGACGAGCGTTCACGGTGTGTACGCAGCGGGTGACATTACGCCGCAGTCCCAACTTGCAGTCGTCGCGGCGGCCGAAGGCGCGATGGCCGCGATCCACATCCATCGGTCTTTATTCCCCGAAGATCTGCGTTAATCCGCGTTCATCCGCGGCTGAACAACTTCACCTGCTCACGATTCGGCGCCAAACTGATAACTCTTTCAAATCTGAACTCGAGTCGTTCGAGAAGATTGATCGATGCATCGTTGTCGAGAGACGTGATCGCGAGAACACGTTGAATGTTGAGCCGTTCGCGCGCGTCATTCAAGACCGCCGTGGCGGCTTCGAAAGCGAGTCCTTTATTCCAAAAGTCAGGAAGCAACGCGAAACCGATATCCGGCTCGGGCAGCTCATCTCGTTTGAGTATTCCGCACATGCCGGCGAGCGTGTGCGACTCCCTGAGTTCCATCAGACAAAGACCAAAGCCGTGTCGTTCGTAACTCGCGACGGGTCCGTTCAGAATGTACTGCCGCGCGTCTTCGAGATTGCGGACCTGCTTGTCGCCGATGTAACGCAGAAATGACGGCTCGTTGAGCAGCGTCAGTATGAAAGGCGCATCGTCAACAGTGATGGGGCGAACGAGTAACCGTGGGGTTTCAATCATCGAACCCATTCTAACCACGGATAATCCGGATTCAAATCTCGATCTTGTAGCGCTTGATCTTCGTGTTGAGGGTGGTGACTTTCGTGCCGAGCAGGCGCGCAGCCTGGCGCTGGCGCCCGCCAGTCTGAATCAGCGCGCTGCGAATCAATTCTGTCTCGAAGCGGCGCACCTCAGCCTGCAAGTCGATCGTGTCGCTGCCCGGGCCGCCATTCGTGTTCTCCGCGGACGCGATCTCGCGTAGCAATGACATAGCGAGGATCTTTAGATAGCTGATGCGCGGGGTCGTGACAACGCTGTCCATGTCACTACGTGTTCGCGCAAGACACGTGCCTTCGTGGTCGCCGAAACGTCAGGCCAGTTCGTCACCACAATCGGACGCTTTGTCCCAAAGCCAGTTTACGAAATTGGATTTTACTTGCGGGGCGGCCACGGAGGCCGCCCCACAGTGGGTGCAAGGTTAGAAGTTGAATCTAAATACAAACTGCACCGGACGACCACCAGGATCGTTGGTCGTCGAAATGTCCTGGTAAGCGGCGGTGATCAACCCAAAGTTTGCGCCGCCATAGTTCGGCGTTTGCAGACCGAGGTTAGTCCCCGTCAGTTTCGGATCGTCAACTGACGAACTACCACCAACCAGGAAGTTGATGTTGTTGAATGCGTTCAGCAATTCGACGCGAAACTCGAGGTTGCGGCGTTCATCGAACCGGATCTTCTTGACCAGACTCATGTCGAAACGAACAAAGCGTGGTCCTTCAAGAATCAGGTTCGCGAAACCGCATTGGCCCGGAAACGCCTCGAGACAACCATTGCTGTTGGCCGGCGCGATGTACCGGCCCTGCGGCGCGCCGAGTGCGCCGTAACCAGCGCCAGTTGCCGACACGCTGAACGCACGACGCGTGTTGAGAATGATGTCGTCAGGCAGGAACGTAACCGTACGGTTCGGCTGCTTGCGAGCATCGACCGCCTGCTGCAACTCTTTCACGTCCATTCCGACTAACTGAACGTTGCCGAGCGCAAACGGCCGACCGCTTTGAATACGCGCGGTGCCGTGCCATTCCCAACCTCCAACGAGATGGTCAGTCAGTCCATTCGCGCCACTCATGAGCCAGCGCCCACGGCCGAAAGGCAATTCGTAAATCCAATTCGCCTTGAAGCTGTGGGTGA
>DATNDM010000655.1:0-2917 GCA_035553235.1 Pyrinomonadaceae bacterium
CCAGCAACAACAACGACAACGCCACCTGGACCACGACCAGTCCGCGACTCAACAGCGATCGATGCACCGCGCTCGATCCACGTCCACTATCTTTTAGCGACGGTGTTAGATCGACGCGCGTCGTGCGCCATGCAGGCGCGAGGCCGAAGACGATGCCGGTCAGCAGCGAGAGACCGACTGTGAAACCGAGCACGCGCCAGTCGAGTCGTGGCTCGAGTGAACTCATGTCGCGACCGCCCCAAAGACTGACGGCGATCAGTCCGTCTTTGATCCAGACGGCGAAAATGATTCCCAACAAGCCGCCGAGCACCGAGAGCAACAAGCTTTCAGTCAGCAGTTGCCGCATCAGTCGCCAACGACTCGCGCCGAGCGCCAAACGCAAACCGATTTCTTTCTGTCGTCCAGCAGCGCGCGACAACAAAAGGTTCGCGACGTTCGCGCACGCGATCAGCAGCACGAGCCCAACGACGCCGAGCAACAAGTAAAGCGACGGCGCATAATAACGACGCCGGAACATCTCGCCTTGTCCGCCCGGATCTGCCACGAGGTGCGGATACTGTTTCGGATCAAGATCCGCGATGACATTGGCGCCGTTTTGTTTCGCCGCTGTCTGACGCGCGGCGCGATGTTCGAGCACGGATTGCAGAAACGCGTTTTCCAGTTGGCCCTGCGCCTGTTCGTTAGTCACGCCGGGCTTGAGACGGCCCATGATGCGCAACCACCAAACGCCCGCACCGTTCATGAAAGAGTCGCGCTTGTCGGCGTAGAGTTGCGGCTCGAGATTGATGGCGATCGTGACGTCCTGGGTCGTGCCGACGCCCATCGTGCCGTCGAAACCTTTGGCCGAAACACCCGCGATCGTAAACGGCACGTTGTTGAGATTGATCTGTTTTCCGACTACGGATGCATCGCCGCTGAATCGTTGCTGCCAGTAGCGATGACTCAAAACCGCAACTGGCGGCGCACCGGCTTTGTCGTCTTCATCAGTCAACAAGCGGCCAAGCGCCGGTTGCACGCCCAGCCCCGCGTAGTAATTCCCCGACACGGCCTGCCCGTTCGCAATGTCAGCCTGACCATCGGCGATGACGTTAAGTTGGAGACTCCCAAACGCGAAGATGTCTGACATCGGTCCCTGTTGCTCGCGCAGCCGCTGGTACGTTTGATACGCGAACGAAGTGCGGGTGACGAGATTTGTTTGCTCGTCGCGCCGTGAGCTGCCGGTATAACTGCCGACCGCGAACTCGCGCGGCGCGAGTGATTTGAACAGCACCAAACGCTCCGGCTCTTTCACCGGCAGCATCTTCAACAACATCGCATCGACGATGCTGAACAACGCCGTGTTCGCGCCGATACCGAGCGCGAGTGAAAGCAACGCGACGGACGTCAGCCCTTTCTGCTTGAGCAACATCCGAAACCCGTAACGCAGATCCTGTAAAAGAGTATTCATCTTCCTCTATCCGTGTTTTCAATCCGTCTAATCCGTGGTTAATGTTTTACTCGTAACGCAGCGCGACCAGTGGATCGACTTTCACTGCCCGTCTTGCCGGAATGTAAGACGCAACCAGCGCAACCGCGCCCAACAACACCGGCACAATCACGAACGTCAAAGGATCAGTCGCTCCCACGCCGTACAGAAACGCAGCGATCACGCGCGTCGCCGCAGCGGCGAGCAACAAGCCGATCGCGAGCCCGGCGCCGATCACGATTAACCCGTCCCAAAGCACGAGCCCGAGTACGTCTCTTTCACTCGCACCCAAAGCCATTCGCACTCCGATCTCGCGTGTGCGTTGTGCCGCGCCATACGAAACAACTCCGTAGATCCCGATGCCTGCCAGCAAAAGCGCCAGCAAACCAAACCCGCCGAGTACCCACGCGGCGATACGTGACGGCAGCAACGTGAGCTCTATCTGCTGGCGGAGTGTTTGCACGTCCGCGATCGGAAGGTTCGCGTTCAACGCGCGGATCTGTTCACGAACGACGGGTGTGATAGACGAGGGCTCGCCCGTCGTGCGGACGACGAGCGTCATCTTCGGATCGTACGATTGCTGCAAGGGCACGTAGACGTAAGGCCGCGCTGTTTCACCAAGCGTTCGATACTTGCTGTCGCGCGCGATGCCAACTACCTGCAGAAACGGGCCATCTGGTCCAGTAATGCTGACGCGTTTGCCGAGCGCGTCTTCATTGGACCAGAGCCTGGCAGCGAGCGTTTCATTGATAACGACACTTCCCGGCGCGCCGTCGCGATCTGCTTCCGTAAACTCACGCCCGCGCAGCAATGGTGTGCCCATCGTGCGAAAATAGTTTGAGCCAACGACGTTGAAGCCAGTGCTCGTCCCCTCTTTCTCCCGCTCACTACCTTCCGTCCACACCTGAAATTGCGCGAAGGAGCTGCCCATTTGCGGGAAGCGCACGAGCGTGGCCTGCTCGATGCCCGGCTGCGTTTGGAGTCGCGCGAGCAGGTCGCGGTAGAAAGCCTGGCCCTCGGTCTTGCCGTATCGCAACAAGCTGAGATTGATCGGGACAATCAGTCCGCGCTCGACCGTGAAGCCCGGATCGATCGAGCTGGCTCGTTGCAGTGCCCTGATGAAGAGACCGGATCCCACCAGCAGCACGACTGACAGTATTAGTTGGACCGTAACGAACGCGTTGCGCAGATACGAGCGGTGCGCACCGGCAAATTTCAACGCGTCGCTCTTCAGGGCCGTGACGATGTTCAGCCGGGAGGCTTGCAGCGCCGGCGCGAGTCCGAAGACGATCCCGGTTGCGACTGAGATCATCAGCGTGAATGCGAGTACGCGATAATCGAGACCGAACTCGAGCGCGTTGAGCGGGGTTGATTGAAGCTGCGAGACGAGGATCTGGTTGGCCCAGACCGCGAGTACCAACCCAACAACGCCGCCGGCAATGCCGAGCAGCA
>DATNDM010000656.1:0-3702 GCA_035553235.1 Pyrinomonadaceae bacterium
GCTCGGTCTGTTGCTGCTGGCAGTTTTGGTTTCGGGCGCAACCGCCTCGCTCGTGGCCACGATGGCCGCGCTGCGCTCGCCCCTGCTACCAGCACTACGCGCTGAATAACCAGGGGTTGCGAAGAAGTAGCCACAGATTTCACGGATTAAATTGATCGATTTACTCTGCGTCCTCCGCGTATCTCAGTGTTCTCTGCGTTAAACGGCAACTCAAACGCAGAGGGCGCCGAGATACGCTGAGAACCGCAGAGAAGATTTTCAAAGTAAGACACCATCAAAAATCCTGTAAACTGGCGGCATGAAACACCGCTTACCGCTGCTCCTTTTGATTTTAGTCTTAACTGCGTGCGCCAAGGCGCCAACCAACACAACCGAGAACGAGTCGCCCGCTATCAAGTCCGTTGACGTAGTCAAAGCACTGCCGCAGGAAACGACGCTCACACCGGGGGAGTCAGGCGATGCACTCGTGCGCTTGCAGATCCAAAATGGCTATCACGTGAACGCGAACCCGCCGAGCCAGTCGTACCTGAAGGCAACGGAGATCGAACTCAAGCCACAGCAAGGCATCTCAGTCGAGTTCATCACGTACCCTGATCCGCAAATCAAAACTTTCGCCTTCTCCGAAACGCCGCTGAAAGTCTACGAAGGCGAGACCGACGTCAAACTTCGACTTCTCGCCGACAAGACCGCGAAGCCGGGCCAACACAACCTTTCCGCGACATTGCGCGTCCAGGCATGTGACGACAAGGTTTGTTATGCGCCGGGCGCAGTCGATGTAACTGTACCGGTGAATGTGAAGTGAAGACGTTATGGATGATCTTAGCAGGCGTGGGCGGCGTGGTCGCTGCAGCGTTTGCGTTTCGCGGAGACTATGAGAAAGCGTTTGTGTCGGCGGCGGCTGGAGCAGTGTGCTGGATTCTCAATTACCGGTGGCAACTGCGCGAGTCATTGACCGGCCAGGAGGAAAACATTCAAGAGGATGAGGATGACGAAACAGGTTCTTAGTATTGCGATTTTAATTTTTTGTTCTGGCGCGCTGGTGCGGGCGTCGGATCAGTCAGACGTGCGCGCCACGGTCCAGAACGTTTTCGAACAACTCAAAGCTCATAACTACGACACGCTTTACGAGCTGCTGCCGGGCTCGGCACGCGGTCGCATGTCGCGCGAGCGTTTTGTCAGTGCGCTGCAGCGCGCGCAGGACTTTTATCAACTCGATCGCATGGACATCGGCGCGATGAAGATCATGGGGAACCTCGCGGTTGTTGATACGGTTCTTTATGGACGAGTGACGAACCCGATCCAGGCTGAAGGTAAGATTGTGGTCCAGCAGTATCTATTGCGTGAAGATGGAAAGTGGCGCGTAGCCACTGGCGATCAGTCGACGGTGAAAAAGTTTTTGGCAGCGAATCCGGGGTTCAGCAAGGGATTCAGAATTCAGCGGCCGCGGGTTTATGTAAAGCAGGGCGAAAAATGGGTGGAGTTCAATTCGCGTCGTAAATAAGCCGCGGATTCGGCGGATAAACGCAATCAATCAGGTCAGGAAGAATTCGTCGAACGACAACTGCGCGTCGTCAACGCGTTCGGTGTACTCGCCGTGACGAATGCGATAGCGAGGCACTTCGAGAGCTTCACGAACAGCGTCGAGATGAAAGCGTATGATGCGCGGCGTGAGACGGACTGACGGAATGCGACGCTTTGCTGCAAGCCGGCGCACAGTCGATTCACTGACTTGCAAAAATGTCGCGAGCTGCTTTGCGGTTAGAAATTCTTCACGCTGCTCGTCCATATGCGACTAAGGTTTGGGTTTCGCGGGCAGATTTAGTGCGACGCGGTAAACAGCAGCGCCGTCAATCTCGACGTCCTTCGTCACCGGCTCCGCTCCCTCAGACTTGACACTCACGCGATACTTCGCGGCGTCCGGTGAAAGTCGAAACTTGAACGAGCCAGTCTCCGTCGTGATTCGTCCGTCAATCTTCTTCGTCGATCCATCCTCGAGTATCCGCGCCAACTCCACTTTCGCATTCGGCACGCTGCGACCTTCGGCACTGAACACGCTGCCACTGAGGAACGCGATCGATCCCTCATCAATCGTCAGCACCAGACGATCTCCGAGCGACCGGGTCTTCCCTGCTTTCACCTCGACGTCCTCGATCGTGCCAACGCTCAGTCCCGCCTTGCGAAACGTGAGACCATAAACTCCGGGCGTCAACTTCGAAACAAGAAAATCGCCGTCTTTGTTCGTCGTCGCGCGCGTAACCTCAGTTTCACCGCGACGTACGACAACGCTTACACCCGCCGGCGTCCCGGTTTCGACACGGACTTTCCCCTTGATGGCGCCCAGCGACTTGTCCTGCTTGTCCTGCGCCATCAAGACCGAAGACGCGACCAGCATGATTGCAAAAACGAACAGACTTTTCTTGAATCTCATAGACAATCCTTCACGTAATAGCTCCAGATATACGGAGTTAAGACGCTCGGGATGATAGCACCGTTTGCTTCCGCAGGTCGCGCCCGTATAATCCCCTGAACGGCGCCATAGGAAAGTGTATTAATGCCAAAGAGACCCGCGGCTTTTATAGCGCAACTATCCCTTCCTCTCCTTCTGCTGTTCGCATTAGCCGCGCCCGGTGTGCCTCAAAATCAGGATCCCACGAATCAAACGCAGCGACCGCGTAAAGTCTTTCCCAAAGAGCAGGAACCGGAAGACGTGTTGCGGTTCGACACCGATCTCGTCTCGGTTGACGTCACGGCGATCGACGCTGAAGGCCGTCCCGTTCGCAACCTGCGCCAGGAAGATTTCAAGGTCTATTCCGATGGTAACCCGCAGGACATCTCGTTTTTCCAGATCGAGAAACGGCAAGGTGAAACGCGGCCACTCGCAATCGTTTTCGCTCTCGACATTTCCGGCAGCATGACAACGGACGAGCTCATTCGACTTCGCTACGCGCTCCAGTCGTTTTCGAATCAACTATCGAGTCATCCGGTCGTCTATTCGGTGATGACGTTCGGCATGCGCGTAAAGACGATCCAGAAGTTCACTTCCGAACCCGGCAAGCTCGATGAAGCGCTCGAACGACTCACGCGTGATGCACCCAACGGCTTGTCGACGCACACTTACGACGCGGTTGACGATGCGATCCGATCGCTCGTACGAAATGCGCCGCGCACACGCGAAAAGCGTTTGATGAAGCGCGCGGTGCTCGTGGTGACGGACGGTTTTCCAGTTGGCGACACAGTCGCGCCGCAGACGGTGATCGAACGGGCCAACGCCGCGGACGTCAGCGTGTTTGTCGTCACGCTGCCATCGTACTCGCGCATGATGGCGTCGGCGGCGCAAACACCATTGCCGACGCCGCTCGACGTCAGCGGGTTAGTCGAAGCAACGGGTGGCCGAAGTGTTTACGCGAACGAGAAAGACTATGCCCCGTTGTTTCGCGCCCTCGCGGAGGAAGTCAGTTCCGCATACGTGCTGGCCTTTTATCCACCGGAAGAAAAGAGGCGAGACGGTCAGGTGCACACGATCAGAGTGGAGGGACCGCGCGGCTTAACTCTGAGACAGAGCCGCTCTGAGTATCGAGCAGCTAGCAGGTAGTGAAAATCGAGAGCAGGAACAGACAGCAGGAGCAGGAAAAACCTTAGTTGTTGCGTGACCCTGCTGTATGCTCCTGCAGCTCGTTCTTCAGTATTCGTCTTCGTCCTCGT
>DATNDM010000657.1:0-4146 GCA_035553235.1 Pyrinomonadaceae bacterium
ATTCTCCTCGGATAATGGCAAAATGGGTGTGCCCGATAGATCGTTAAGGAATTAGGTATCAAATGAAGTTTCTCCCAAGCTCGTCTTATCGTCTGGGAATCATCCTGGCAGTCAGCATTACGCTCGCAGGTTGCGCGAATCAGGCGCAGCCCAATTTCCAACGTCCGCCGGCGCCGGTGGTCGTCAGTACGGCCATCTCGGAGGACGTTTCGAACTACATGGACGCGCTCGGCAAGATCGTCGCGCGTGAAACCGTCGCCATCAAGCCACAAGTGTCGGGCAGGATCGAAAAGATTCACTTCGCCGACGGCGCGAACGTCAAAAAGGGCGACCTGCTTTTCACGATCGATCCTCGCCCGTTCGACGCGAACCTGAAACAGGCCGAGGCCAATCTCGCCAAAGACACCGCTGCCAAGAAACAAGCGGAAGCAAACCTCGCGCGTGAGATCGCACAAGAGAACTGGGGCCGCAACCAGGTCGAGCGTTATCGAACTCTCGTCGAGCAGGGCGTCGTCGCCCGCGAGCAGTACGAACAACTCCGCACAGACTACGATACGCTCAAAGCCAACTCCGAAGCCGCGCGCGCCGCGGTTCGCAGCGCCGACGAGGTACTCAAAGTCGACCGCGCCGCGATCGACACCGCTAAGGTCCAACTCAGTTACTGCTACATCCATTCACCAATCGACGGTCGCGCCGGACAGCGTCTCGTCGATATCGGCAATGTCGTGAGTCCCGGCGGTGTTAGCAATTCAGATTCAAACTCCGGAACTTCGAATAACGCGCTGCTCGTGATCGAACGGCTCGATCCGATCTATGCAGACTTCACGGTCTCGCAGAACAATCTTTCAATCGTACAGGACCAGATGCGCTCCGGTAATCTCAGGGCCGAAGTCCGACTGCCCGATTCACCCGACGACGGCGTCTTTGGTCAACTGACATTTGTCGATAACTCGGTGCAGACCGAAACAGGCCAGGTAACACTTCGCGCTACGCTGCCGAACCCGGGACATCGCTTTTGGCCCGGACGTTTCGTCAACGTGCGACTGCTGCTCGGCTCAATTCCAGGCGCAGTGCTCGTGCCTGCAACTGCGCCGCAAATGTCAGCGTCGGGCTCGTACGTTTACGTCATCGGCTCCGACATGACCGCCGAACAACGCCCCGTAACTTTGGGCCAGCGACAAGGCGACCTGGTCATCGTTGAGAAAGGCGTCTCTGCCGGTGAGAAGGTAGTTGTCAACGGGCAGCTCGGTGTGACTCCGAAAGGCAAAGTCGTAATTCAGCAACCTCCAGCGGCCACAGCCGAAGCGGGTGGATCGAAATGAATTTATCTGAACCATTCATCCGGCGGCCAGTAATGACCGCGGTGCTGACGCTTTCCGTCATCCTCTTCGGAGTGATGGCTTACACCCAACTGCCCGTGAACGATCTGCCGACGGTCGATTACCCGGTGATCCAGGTGACCGTCGGTTATCCCGGCGCGAGCCCCGACACGATCGCGAACAACATCGCGACACCGCTCGAACGCCAGTTCATGCATATCAACGGACTGGAAGTCGTCACCTCGTCGAGCAAACAGGGCGTGGCCACGTTCACGCTTCAGTTTGTGCTCGACAAGAACATCGACGCCGCGGCGACTGATGTCCAGACCGCTATCTCGAAAGCCACGGGTACTCTGCCGGCAGACCTGCCGTCGCCGCCGACTTATTCGAAGTCGAACCCAAACGACCAGCCGATCATGTACATCGCGATGACCAGCAACTCGATCACGCCTGGTCAACTGTACGACTACGCGAGTACGCAGGTGGGCCAGCGGCTCAGCATTCTGCCGGGTGTATCGCAGGTCAATGTTTACGGCACGAAGTCGGCGATCCGCATCAAGGCCGATCCGTCCGCACTGTGGGCGCGCGGGATCTCGATCGACGATCTGAACAACGCGATCAAGCAGGGCACAAGCTACACGGGCGCGGGCCAGTTGGATAGTTCCTCGCGTACGGCGATCCTGCGGCCGCAAGGTCAACTCGAGAACGCCGAGCAATATGGGAACCTCATCGTTGGCGGTACAAACAACTCGCCGATCTATCTGCGCGACGTTGCGACCGTGAAAGACTCGGTCCAGGACGAACGCGTCCATATGCGGTTCTGGGTGCGTGGTCGTGATGTGCCGTCTTCAACGGTGATCGTTGCGGTGAATCGCCGGGCCGGCGCGAACGCGGTGGAAGTATCGAAGTCGATTTACGAGGTCCTGCCAAACATTGCCCAGGAGTTACCGGGTTCGATCGACATCCTGCCGATCTATGATCGCGCAGCCAGCATCGTTCACTCCGTCGCAGACGTTCAGGCAACACTCGTCATCGCGTTTGTGCTCGTCGTGATCGTGATCTTCGCGTTTCTCGGCAGAGTCACTGACACGCTCATTCCCGTTGTCGCACTGCCGCTGTCGTTGCTGATCACGTTTATGGCGATGCGTGGTCTTGGTTACAGCCTCGACAACCTTTCGCTGATGGCGTTGACGCTCGCGATCGGCTTTCTGGTTGACGACGCGATCGTGTTCCTTGAAAACACAGTGCGTCGCATGGAGCGTGGCGAGCCGGCATTTGAAGCCGCGATTAACAGCGCGAAAGAGATCAGCTTCACGATCATGTCGATGACGATCTCACTCGCGGCGGTGTTCATTCCGCTCGTGTTCATGACCGGACTCGTGGGCCGCATCTTCCGCGAGTTTGCGATCACGATCGTAATCGCGATTCTCGCGTCGGGCCTGGTGTCACTGACATTGACGCCGTTGATGTGCGCGCGTCTGTTGAAAGAGCGTGGCCACGGCTTGCCACAGACGTGGATGGAACGCGTTATCGGCGGCATCGAAAAACGAATCCTGGGTTTGTATGGCGGATCGTTGTGGTGGTTCCTGCGTCATCGGTGGATCTCGCCGGTGATTTGGGTGATCTGTCTCGCGGGCACGATCTGGTTGTTCATGCTCGTGCCGAAGACGTTTCTGCCGCCGGGAGACAGCGGCGTGATCTTCGGGGCGTTCATCGCGCAGGAAGGATCTTCGCCGCAGCAGATGCGTGAATATCAGGATCAAGTTGACAAGGGTTTACATGCGGATCCGAACGTCGTCACTGACTTCACGATGACGGGAGCGACCGGGTTTCTCGCTGCAAATCAGGGCATCACGTTTACGTTCATCGGGCCGCCTGAAAAGCGAAAGCCGATCGCGTTAGTGACCGCCGAGATGATGGGCAAGCTCAACACGATTCCCGGAGTCATGACGTTCCTGCGACCGTTCCCCGTACTCGAGATCAGCACGGGCGTCACGAATCAGACGCAGGGCCAGTATTCGTTCGCTGTGTCGGGTGTGAACCCGAGCCAGGTTTACGAGGCGGGCCAGGCCCTCATGGCGAAGATGATGACGTATCCGGGCTTTCTGAGTGTGTCTTCGGATTACTACCACAACACGCCCAATCTCGACATCGAACTCCGTCGCGAGCAGGCGAAGACGTACGGTGTGTCGGAAGCACGTATTCTGAATTTGCTGCGTAACGCTTACTCGCAGAACTACACTTACCTGATCAAGAAGCCTGAAGATCAATATCAGGTGATTCTCGAGATGGAAGACTCCGTGCGCGAGAAGCCTGAGGACCTGTCGCTGCTTTACATCAAGTCAGACGACGGCAAGCGACTCGTGCCGTTGAGCGAGCTCGTGACGTGGAAGCAGACACTCGGCCCACAAGTCGTGAACCACCTGAATCAGTTCACGAGCATGACGCTCTCGTTCAACCTTAAGCCGGGCGTCGCGCTTGGTGATGCCACAAACTTCATCACGAAAACAGCGGCTGAGACGGTGCCGCCGGGCGTGCGTGCTGAGCTGCAAGGCGAGGCGCTCACGTTTAGTCGCACGGTGACGAGTTTGACGCTCCTGATGGCGCTCGCCGTGTTTGTGATGTACGTGATTCTCGCGATCCTTTACGAGAGTTATGTGCATCCGCTGACGGTGTTGTCGACATTACCGACGGCGCTCGTTGGTGGTTTGTTGACGCTGATTCTCTTCGGGCAGGAAGCGTCGCTCTACGCGTTCGTTGGCATGTTCATGTTGATGGGCATCGTGAAGAAGAACGGCATCATGATCGTCGACTTCGCGCGCCATCG
>DATNDM010000658.1:0-4408 GCA_035553235.1 Pyrinomonadaceae bacterium
CAAACACATCAACCCAACGACGTCACAGGAATCGGTGTGATGCGTTTGTCGTTCACGCGTCTGATAAATTCGCGTATTCGGATCACTGCTCGAGCGCCCCAAATCCCGCACATGGCCGAGCAAGTGCCCCTCCGCGTTCTGCATCCTCAAGTTGCAGAGATGGGCCCCAATCAGCAGAAACGCAAGCGCCGCCTCTCGCCTGGTCCATCGCTGAATCGGCAGCCCCTTAATCAGCACAAACCCGCGCCCATTGAGCACGTCGTCAAGTATTGTTTGCAACCTCGGTCCAAGCGTTCGCAGCGGAACATCGACGGCCGTTATCGTCGCGAACTCGTGTCCCGATAGCTGTACCTGCTCGACCGCACTCTCCACTTCCTCAATCTCAGTCTCTGACAGTCGCTCAATCCAATCCTCGCGCAGGGCAAGCTCCGCCCCGTACCACACCGAGCTATCCTGAATTTCCGGGGGCAATGTTGATAGAGGAAGAACAACACCGCGAGCTCTCATGTCATTCACATCAGGCTTCCTTTTTGAACCATCGGTATTGTTCGCTCTCATCAAGGAGCCGAGGACCGACACGGCTCGCCGTGTGACGGTGTTGCGGATGCTCGACCACCAGCACGCGCCACGAGGCTTCGCAGCTGCGCCGCGACTGTATTCGGCGCTGTCTTTTGCTCCTCGTCTAACCATTTCAGGAGCGACACGCAATCGTCATCGAGCGGCAGCCGCGGTTTGTTGGGGTCGGCGCCGGAATCGAGCAGGAGCCTGACGATATCCACGTTTCGCTTACCCGTCGTGATCGCGGATGAAAGCGGCGTCGAGCCAAACTTATTCGCCCAGTTCACGTCGCTCCCTCTCTTCAGCAGCTCTCTCACGAGGCCAATATCGTTAGCATCTATTGCTGCATCAAGAGGCGATTCCGGAAATGAGTCGGGCGGATTCAAACGCGCGCCGCCGGCGATGAGCACGTCGATCAACTCGAGCCGATTCTTATTTTCCGGATTCATTGCGAAAGTCAGTGGCGAGAAAAAACCAAACGCATGTATCCCGCCCGAGGCATTCGGATCCGCTCCCGCTTGCAGCAGGATTTTGACAACTTCAAGGCGACCACGACGTGCAGCCACCATCAGCGCAGTGAGACCACCAACGTCCGCCAGCTTTTCATTAACGTCCGCGCCCCTCTGCAATAGCCTGCGTACTTCGTCGACACGACCCGCCTCTGCCGCACGCATCAACGGAGTCTCGAGCGGCTGAAAATTTTGAGTGGCAAGCAGGAAGAGGAAAACGATGACTCGCATTTCGATCTCGTTTCGGCGCAAACGAACTCGGGTTACTCATTCTTCGACATGAGCCGTTTCCGTTGAATGTTGTTCTTATAACTATCCTCGAGATATTCAGCCCCCTCCGCCGTCAAATACATGCGTGCATCATCCGTGCCGATTAATTTTTTTTGATTGAGGAACCAGATCGTGAACTCGAGGTGTTCGCGAGGGCGGCCGAGCATGCGCTCGAGCTCCACGAGGTAGATGCCGGGGTTTTGCGGATCTAAACGGCGCTTCGTGTAAAGAGCCTCCAGGACGGTGAGACGGACAACCTGTTCCATCTCGAAATTGTTCTCCGTGTCTGAACCCGCTGACACGATGCGCCAGCGATCCTTCTTGCGCTTCTGATTCGTCGCGTCGTACTGCGCGCGCTTCTCCGGGTTTGAAAGCACCTGGTAAGCTTCGGTGATCGTACGGAAACGAAGTTCGTTTCCCGTGTCACGATTGTCAGGGTGATAACGCTGCGCCAACATGCGATACACGCGATTGATCGTCTCCGGCTCAGCGGCGTCACTCACCTGAAGCACGTCGTAATAATCATCGACTTCACTCGACATCAGGCACGTTTCTCCTTCACGTTTGATTCATTGAAAGACGCTAACAAATCGAGCAGCTTGTCGTAATCAACCGGCTTGACGAGATGCCCGTTGAACCCGGCTTCCTCTGACCGGCGGCGATCGTCTTCCTGGCCCCAGCCCGTCAATGCAATCACGACGATGTCTTTGCCCCACGGTTTTTCGCGCACGCGCCGGCAAACTTCATAGCCATTGAGCTCCGGCAAACCGATGTCGAGCAACACGACTTCCGGACGATACTTCTCAACCGCTGCGACAGCTTCAACACCGTCGTGCGCGAGGTAAGTCTGATTGCCGGTGATCTCCATCAGCATCGCCAGCGATTCAGCAGAGTCGCGGTTGTCGTCAACAATTAGAATCCGCCGCTGCGGTTGTGAATCTGGTTCCATTTCTGACCCAATTCTCTCTTGAATTTGCGATCGGTCGAGCACCGGCAGACGTACGATGAACTCGCTCCCTTGTCCCTCACCAGCACTGCGCGCTTCAATCGATCCGCCATGCATCTCCGTCAACCGTTTCACCAAAGTCAGGCCGATGCCGAGTCCGCCCTGCGAGCGCGCTGACGTGCGGTCGACCTGCATGAACATATCAAAAATACTCTCTAACTTGTCCTGCGGAATTCCGGCGCCGTTGTCTGTCACGCTCACCACCACCTCGCCGTCCACTCGGTTCGCAGTCACCGTGATGGTCCCGTTCGGCCGCGTATACTTGCAACTGTTATTGAGCAGATTGCCAAACAACTGCGCAAGCCGCGCGCGATCTGCGTTCAAATAAATCGGCTCGTCGGGCAGTTTGATAGTCAGATGATGTCCGGCCGAATCGATCAGCGGACGCGCCACTTCGACGGCCTGCTGAATCACTGACGACAACTCAACTTCACTACGGCGCAGTTCGAGCCGATCGTGAGTAATACGATTCAGATCGAGTAGATCGTCCACGAGCCGGATCATCTGGGCTAACTGCCGCTCAAGGGTTTCGTGAGCGCTCTTAATCACGCGACTGTCACCGTCGGCACGCTTCACGACTTCAAGCATGTTGCTCATGGGCGCAAGCGGATTTCTGAGTTCGTGTGCAAGCGTCGCCAGAAACTCGTTCTTGCGGCGATCCGCGTTGGAAAGGTCAACCGCTAAACGTCGTAAGTTATCTTCAAGGCGCTTTCGTTCAGTAACGTCCTGGCTGACAGTCGCAAAAGCAATCGGCTGATTAGCACCGTCCGTTAGCGTCAAGACTTTGTAAGCCATCCAGCGAGCTTCGCCGGTTTTGAAGTGTCGAAAGCGAACCTCGATTTCACCGTGACCGTCTTTCAACACCGTCGGAAAAAACTTGTCCATCATCTGCGCCTGGTCTTCAGGGAAGAAGAATTCCTGAACATGCCGCTGCCGGGCTGCTTCGATGTCTTCGAGACCGACCATGTCCAAGCCAGCGCGATTGACGAAAAACGGAATGCCCTCGACGTCGCAGATGCTGATGAAGTCCGTGCTGTTCTCGACGAGCGTGACAAACATCTGCCGCTCACTTTCAGCACGTTTACGTTCGGTGATGTCACGCGCAATTTTAGATGCGCCGACAACGTTGCCGGCGTCGTCCTTGATCGGCGAGATCGTGAGCGACACGGTGATACGCTGCCCATCACGTCGCAGTCGCTCCGTCTCGTAATGCTCGATTCGTTTTCCCTCGCGTAAGTCGGCGATGATCTGTTCTTCTTCAACCAAACGCTCAGACGGGATCACGAGTGAGATGTGTTGGCCCACCGCCTCGTCGGCCGTGTAACCGAAGAGTTGTTCGGCGGCAACGTTCCAGCTTTGAATAACGCCGTCGAGTGTCTTACCGACAATCGCGTCGTTTGACGATTCAACGATGGATGCGAGCAGTCGCGCGGTAAGGAGCTGGTTTGCTTTGTCGCGCTCCGCAAGACGCTGCGCCGTGACGTCTCGAAAGATCAGCACGCAGCCGGAGACGTGTCCCGCTTCGTTGCGAATCGGCGCTGCGCTGTCGTCTATCGGACATTCCGTGCCGTCCTTCTTGATCAGTATCGTGTGGTTTGCCAGCCCCACCACCACGCCTTCGTGCAACGCTCGGGTGACCGGATTGCCGACGGGCAGCCGTGTGATTTCATTGACAATCTGAAACACGCGTTCGAGTGGCTGGCCAAGTGCTTCCTCGTGCGACCAGCCTGTCAACGACTCGGCGACGCCGTTAATGTATGTGACGTTTCCTCCAGTATCGGTTGTGATCACGCCATCACCGATGCTTCGCAGGGCGACTCTGAAAACTTCCTGTCGCTGGTGAGCGGAAGTCTGCGACCGCCGCGCCGCTTCGCCGATGAGGATCATCAGAAAACACGTAAACAGGTACGCGCTCAATCCGGCGAGGTCTGCGCGACCAGAAAAATTCAGCTCACCGCGCGGCGGGATAAAAAGGTAAAAACACGCGGCATATCCAAACAGCGTGACCGGAATCGCAAGGCGGTATCCGCCTAGCCACACCGCCGCTGCGACTGCGCCGAAGAGC
>DATNDM010000659.1:0-5998 GCA_035553235.1 Pyrinomonadaceae bacterium
TCACTTTCTCATCGATGTGTCGCTTCAGGAAGCGCGCACCGTAAGCGGTGTTGTAACCACTCTCAGTTAACATATTCACGGCCGCTTCGGTCACCTCGACATATTTGCCTTGTCGTTCCATGTGCCGTCGCAACTTCTCGAGGTAGAGTCTCGCGATCTGGCGAACCTCGTCCATCGTCAACGGTGAGAACACGACAATCTCGTCGATTCGGTTCCGAAATTCCGGCGAGAAACGTTGTTCCGAAGCCTTCATCACTTCGTTCTTCACGGCGCGAAAATCAGAAGCCGTCTTGGTGCCGAAGCCCAAAGGTTTTTCAAACTTCTTGAAGTTCTCCGAACCGAGGTTCGACGTCATGATGATGATCGCGTCCGAAAGATAAACTTTCTTGCCGCGCCCGTCCGTCAGCCAGCCTTCGTCGAAAGCCTGGAGGAACAGGTTCATCAAGTACGGCGACGCCTTTTCAACTTCGTCGAGCAGCAGCACGGTGTACGGGTTCTCGCGCAGTTGCTCGGTAAGGATTCCGCCTCGCTCCGAACCGACGATGCCGCGCGGCATTCCGATCAGTTTCTCGATGCTGACTGTGCCGTCGCTGTATTCCGACATGTCGATGCGAACCATTTTCTCTTCGTCACCAAACATGAACTCAGCCACAGCTTTGGCGAGCTCGGTTTTGCCGACGCCGGTTGGACCCAGAAACAGCAACACACCGTCGGGTTTGTAGTGCGACTCTTTCAATGGACCTTTGTTCAGCCGGAGACGCTGCGCCACTGCTTTGATCGCTTCCTTCTGACCGATAACACGACGACTCAACATCGTTTCAGTCATCGCAAAGCGATCGCCTGTATCGCGGAAGATCATGTCGCGCGGAATACGCGACTCCTGCGAGATCACGTCGATAACGTGCTCGGGCCGGACCACCATCTTCTGCGGCTCGTTGATCTCGACCTTCACTGCCGCCGTGTCGAGCCAGCCAATGGCTTTGTCAGGCAGATGAAGATTGCGGATGTACTTCGGCGCCATCTCGAGCGCGGTGTTGATGGCTTCGTCTGAAATCTTGACGGAGTAGTTTTTCTCGAGTCGTGGACGAAGACCGAGCAGGATTTCCTTCGTCTCGTTAAGCGTCGGTTCGACGACTTTCACCATGCGGAAGCGACGCGCGAGTGCTTCGTCGTCAGCGATGTACTCTTTGTACTCCGAAAGCGTGGTCGCGCCGATGATGCGCATCTCGCCGCGCGCCAACGCTGACTTGAACATGTTGGCTGCATCGGAAGACGTGCCGAGCGCTGCGCCCGCGCCGATGATCGTGTGTGCTTCGTCGATGAAGAGAATCAGGTTATCGCGTTCTTTGACTTCGTCAATGATTCCCTTGATTCGCTCTTCAAACATGCCGCGCAGCATTGTGCCCGCGACGATGCCGCCCATTTGCAGTTGCACGATGTGAGACGCACGCAGACGCGCCGGAACTTTTTCTGGTTCAAACTCGATCAAACGCGCCAGTCCCTCGATCACCGCGGTCTTGCCGACGCCTGGCTCACCGACGAGCATGGGCGAATTTGCCCGCTCGCGATGGCAAAGGATCTCGATGATCTGTTGTATTTCTTTTTCTCGTCCGATGGTGGGCGGAATCTTGTCCGCTCGAGCAAGCCGGTTGAGCGAAACTCCGAAGTGTTTCAAATAAGGCGGAAGTTCAAACTTCTTCCTGTTGATCTCGTCTTCCTGCTCGCGTTTTTGCACCTGGGCTCGCACGTTTTCCTGGATAGCTTCAGGGCTTGCGCCCATGTTTCGCAGTACGTCGACGAACAGACCATTCTCACTGCTCAGCGCTTCGAAGATGTCCGTCGCTTCAATTGTCTTGCGGCCCTGCAATCGGGCCCGTTCCATTGCGCGCTTAAACAGGTCAGTCGTATCAGGGCCGATGCGAAATCCTTTTCCGACGTGTTGTTGCCGGCTGTTGGTAAGGCGTTTCTCGATCGCCATTTTGACCACGACCGGGTCAAGCGATAAATCACGCATCGTGGAATTGAACATGTCAGGCTCCTCGACAGTTAAGGCCTGAAGAATGTGCTCCACGGATACAAAATTTTGGTCACGGCGGCGCGACTCGTTCAACGCATGTTCGAGAATGCGCTGACCGCTGTCGCCAAATTTATCTTTGTATGAACCTAAATCAACCATATCTCTTTTTACGATCGCTACACTCACATTTCCATCAGCATTTTCAGTGCTACGATCACTCAACTTTCAAACAACTCAGACACTCCAAGTTGCTGCACTTGGATGTCGCCAGCATAAGCGCCGTTGCGTTTCAATGCAATAACAATCCTGGCGAGCGTGCTCCTGCAAATTTGTTGCCGAAAACATCGTAGGGGTGGCGCTCTGTCGCCACCCCTTCGCATGTCCTCGCAGGGTGGCCACTGAGGGCCACCCCGACAACGTGTTTAATAATCATAGTCGTCGCCGCCGGGCATTGGCGGTCCGGCTTTCTTCTTCTCCGGTAACTCGGTGACCGCAGCTTCAGTGGTCAGCAACAATCCGGAAATTGACGCTGCGTTTTGTAATGCAGTGCGCACAACTTTTGTCGGATCGATGATTCCCGCGGCGGCGAGATCTTCGATTTCACCGGTGACAGCGTTGTAACCTTTATTCCCCTTCAACTGAGCGACTTCGCCGACGACCACCGCGCCTTCAGTGCCCGCATTCTCCGCGATCCTGCGGAGCGGCTCCTGCAACGCGCGCTGCACGATTTTTATTCCCGCGCGCACGTCCGGATCTTCGTGGTTGTGGTTCTCGAGCACCTTTGCGGCGCGCAGCAACGCAACACCGCCTCCAACGACGATGCCTTCCTGCGCCGCGGCTTTCGTGGCATTCAATGCGTCTTCAACACGCATCTTGACTTCTTTCATCGCGGTCTCAGTCGGCGCACCGACTTTCACCACCGCAACGCCACCGGCGAGTTTGGCCAATCGTTCCTGGAGCTTCTCACGATCGTAGTCAGACGTCGTTTCTTCGATCTGTTTGCGAATCGTCGCGACGCGTCCTTGAATCGCTCTGCTATCACCACCACCCTCGACGATCGTCGTTGTTTCTTTATCGACGATGACACGTTTCGCGGTGCCGAGATCTTCGAGCTGCACGCTGTCCAGCTTGATGCCGAGATCTTCAGTAATGACTCGGCCGCCAGTCAGGATCGCGAGGTCTTCGAGAATCGCTTTGCGTCGATCGCCAAAAGCGGGCGCTTTCACGGCGCACACTTTGATCGTGCCACGCAACCGATTGACGACGAGCGTCGCCAGCGCATCGCCTTCGATGTCTTCGGCGATGATCAGCAGTGCGCGTCCGGCGCCTGCGGTTTGCTCAAGCAGCGGCAGCAGATCGCGCATCGCGGAAATCTTCTTGTCGTAAAGCAGAATGTACGGCTCGTCGAGAATGGCTTCCATGCGATCGGAGTTCGTCACGAAATACGGTGACAGGAAACCGCGATCGAACTGCATGCCCTCGACAATCTCGAGCTCGGTCTGCAACGTCCTTGATTCTTCGACTGTGACGACGCCGTCTTTCCCGACTTTATCCATCGCTTCGGAAATGAGCTCGCCGATGTGACGATCGTTGTTGGCGGAAACTGTGGCGACGTTCGTCAGCTCTTCCTTGCTCTTGATCTTCTTCGACATGCGCTCCAGCTCCGCGACGACTTGTTCGGTCGCGAGCTGAATACCGCGCTGTAACGACATCGGATTCGCACCGGCAGCGACGTTCTTCACGCCTTCGCGAAAGATCGCTTGCGCCAGGACCGTCGCGGTCGTAGTGCCGTCGCCGGCTTTGTCGTTGGTCTTGACGGCGACTTCACGCACCATCTGCGCGCCCATGTTTTCATACTTGTTCTTGAGCTCGATCTCTTTGGCGACCGTGACGCCGTCTTTCGTGATCACTGGCGCGCCAAACTTTTTGCCCAGAACAACGTTGCGACCTTTTGGTCCAAGCGTGACGCGCACCGCGTTCGCAAGCACGTCCACGCCCTGAAGCATCGCGTTGCGTGCTTCTTCTCTAAACTTCAGCTCTTTTGCCGGCACTCTGTTTTCTCCTTCAATGTTAGCCACAGATTACACGGATTACACTGATTGACCGTGTGATCCGTGTGATCTGTGGCTAATTTTGTCTTACTGTTCTGTAGCCTCTCGCGCCTGCTCGGCTGCGCGCCCGACTTTCACGCGCGCTGGTCGCAGCAGACGGTCGCCGATCCGGAAACCGCGACTATATTCCTCCAGCACCCTTCCGTCCATCTCGCCATTGGTCTCTTCCGTGTCCACGGCTTCATGCAACTCGGGATTAAACTCTTCACCAACAGACTGGATCGGTTCCACGCCCGCACTCGCCAACGCGGCTTCGAAGTTTGCAGCAATACTGCGGATGCCTTCGAAAATTGACTCGCGCGGTGCGTCAGCGTTTGCGATCGCTCGGTTCAGGTTGTCGAGGGCCGGCAGCAACGAAGTAATGAACTTCGCCGTTTCGGCTGCCGCGCGCTCATCCGCCGAACGATTCAACCTTTGCCGTGTCTCGTCAGTCTCGCGTTGCAGTTGTTGTCGCAACTGATCGAAACGCGCCTGGACCTCCTGCACCTGCTTTTCGGCTGCCTTCGTACGTGCTTCGAGTTCTTCGACGTACTTCGGCTTCAGGTTTGGCTGTTCAGTTTCGCTGCTTGCCTGTTCCGTCCCCTTGTCGTCGAGATAAACGCGACGACGATCCGTCACCCTCAGCTCGTTCTCTTCTCTACTCATAATTCGTCCCTATCCGCGTCTATCTGTGTTAACTGATCTTGATATCGATTCTCTTCGGCTTCTGTTCGCTTCGCTTCGGCAGACTGATCTGCAAAACGCCGTCTTTGTACTCCGCCGCGATCTTCGCCTGATCGACCGAACCCGGCACGCTGTACGTTCGCAAAAACTTTCCTCGCGGCCTTTCACTGCGATGTTGCTTCGACTCTGTCACGACGCGAGTGCCTTTCACCACCAGCCGGCCATCGTCAATGTCGATCTCCAGCGCGTTGCGATCGATACCCGGCAAGTCGATTGCGATCAAATAGCCTGACTCAGTTTCGTAGATGTCCGACAGCGGAGTCCAATCAGCGCGCTCAAACTCATCGCCCCCGCTTCCATCCGTCTGTTGGCGACGTTGCGTCGCGTCTTCGAAAAGCCTGTTCATTCGATCTTGTAGCACCATCAAGTCCTGCAAAGGGTTCCACTGTTGTGACATGTTTCAAACTCTCCTCAAGCGGTCGCAAACGCTGCGTCAGTCTTAAACTCCATCACGTTGCCATTCGCCGACACTCGCACGGTTTGCCCGGGCAGGATTTCTCCCTGCAGCAGCTTAACCGCGAGCGGGTTCTGAATCAGCGACTGAATAGCACGTTTCAATGGTCGCGCACCGTACGTTGGATCGTAACCTTCGCGCATCAAAAGCGCGCGCGCGGAGGGGTCCAGCACGAGCGTCACGTTGCGCTCGTTCAGCATCGCGGTGAGTCGCTCCAGTTGCACGTCGATGATCTTGCCGATCTGTTCGCGCGAGAGCTGGTGGAAGACGACGATGTCGTCGATACGGTTCAGAAACTCCGGTTTGAAATGCAGCCGCAGCTCCTGAATCACCGCTTCACGCACCTGCTTTTCATCACCTTCGGCCGCCTGAATTTCACGCGAGCCGAGGTTCGAAGTCATGATCAAAACGGTGTTCTTGAAATCAACCGTTCGACCTTTCGAATCCGTCAGCCTGCCGTCGTCGAGAATCTGAAGCAGGACGTTGAAAACATCCGGATGCGCCTTCTCGATCTCGTCGAACAGAATCACTGAGTAAGGTCGTCGACGCACTGCTTCCGTGAGTTGTCCACCTTCGTCGTAACCGACGTATCCCGGCGGCGCTCCGATCATGCGCGCGACAGCGTGCTTCTCCATGTACTCTGACATGTCGAGCCGGACCATCGCTCGCTCGTCGTCAAACAAAAACTCCGCG
>DATNDM010000660.1:0-6386 GCA_035553235.1 Pyrinomonadaceae bacterium
TTTCGTTATCAACCGCGCACAAGCGAGCGTTTTCGCCGTTTCCTGCTGCGACACTGCACGGCGACCTATCTCGGCACACTCACCGTCATGACGCTCTTGATTATGACGCTCGTGCTTTTTCTGATGTCTCGCTACGAAGCCGGTTGGCCGTTGCTCATCGTGACAGCGTTCATGGC
Organism: Pyrinomonadaceae bacterium; assembly: GCA_035553235.1. Taxonomy (GTDB): domain Bacteria; phylum Acidobacteriota; class Blastocatellia; order Pyrinomonadales; family Pyrinomonadaceae; genus PSRF01. The sequence goes on from DATNDM010000660.1 coordinate 177, forward strand.
GCTGATACCGGCGAGCGATCTCGCGGTTACGGTGCTGAACTGGGACCTCACGCATTTCTTTCCACCACGTTTGCTGCCGCGCATGGACACGTCGCAAGGCATTCCGGACGATGCCGCGACGTTCGTAGTCGTCCCCACGATCTTCCTGAATGAGTCGCAGGTACACGAGCTCGTCGAGCGACTCGAGGTCCACTATCTCGCAAACCACGACGAGCACGTCTATTTCGCTTTACTCGGCGACTTTCCTGACGCGACCACAGAAGAAACGCCGACTGATTCACAGCTCCTCGCGATCGCGCAAAGCGGCATCGACGCGTTGAACCGCAAACACGGCAACGATCGCTTTCACCTCTTTCATCGCAAACGACTGTGGAACGCGGGCGAAAACAAGTGGATGGGTTGGGAACGCAAACGCGGCAAGCTCGAAGAGTTCAACCGACTGCTGCGCGGCGCGCCGGACACGAGCTTCGTGGTCCGTACTGCAAACGACCAACTACTGAAATCGATCCGGTACGTAATCACACTCGACTCTGACACGCAGTTACCACGCGACGTCGCACGCAAGCTCGTCGGCGCCGCGATTCATCCCCTCAATAGACCACAGATCGACCCGGCGACGAATCGAGTCACACGCGGCTACGGCATCTTGCAACCGCGCGTCAGCATCGCGCTCGCGAGCGCCTCACGTTCGAAGTTTGTTCAGATTTTCTCCGGTTACACCGGCATCGATCCGTACACGACCGCTGTTTCAGACGTGTACCAGGACTTCTTCGGCGAAGGTAACTTCACGGGCAAAGGTTTGTACGACGTCGACGCGTTTCAAACGACTCTGGAGAAGCGTGTGCCGGCAAACGCATTGCTGAGCCACGACCTGTTTGAGTCGTTGTTTGCACGCGCCGCGCTCACGACGGACATCGAACTGCTCGACGACTATCCCGCGTCGTACGAAGCCTACGCGAAACGGTCCCATCGCTGGACGCGCGGCGACTGGCAAATCATTCGCTGGCTGTTTCCGTCAGTTCCGGATGGCGATCGCAAGAAGGTCCGCAACACGTTGCCGCTGCGCGCGCGCTGGAAGATTCTCGACAACCTGCGCCGCAGTCTCGTCGCGCCGGCGTTGTTTCTGTGGCTCGTCGCTTCGTGTGTGTTGTTTCCCGGTTCGGCGTTGCTCTGGTCTCTCTTTGTATTTCTGGTCGTCGCGTTTCCGGTTTATCTGCACGTGACGACAGGCCTCGCGATGCACCCGCGCGGCATTCCGTGGACCAGTCATTTCTGGAGTCGTTGGGGCGACTTCCGCACCAACACCGGACAGATCGCGCTGTCGTTTGTCTTCCTCCCACACCAGGCGTGGTTGATGTGCGATGCGATCGTGCGCTCGCTTTATCGACAGCTAATCTCGCGAAAGAAGCTGCTCGAGTGGGTATCGGCCGCCGAAGCAGAGCGATCATTAAGAAACACTTTGGAATCGTTCTTATGGTTCATGTTGCCGGCTGTGATCCTGACGCTGGCAGCGCTGGCCGCGTCCATGAGTTTCAAACCGCGCTCACTGCCCGAGATGGGAACGCTCTTCGTCATCTGGATGATCTCGCCGATCATTGCTTACTTAGTGAGCAAGCCGCGTCCGGCAGAACGAAAGCTCCTGACCGGTGAAGACAAGGCGTTCGCGCGTGTGATCGCGCGCCGCACGTGGCGCTTTTTCGAAAACTTTGTTGGTCCCGAAGATAACTGGCTGCCGCCCGACAACTATCAGGAAGATCCCGCGCCCGTCATTGCGCATCGCACGTCGCCGACAAACATCGGCCTGTTGCTGCTCGTCACCTGCTCCGCGCGCGATCTCGGTTACCTCGGTGCGCTGGAACTGGTCGAACGGCAGGAACTGACGTTCGCGACCATCGCGAAACTCGGTAGACTGCACGGTCACTTGTTCAACTGGTACGACACGAAAACTCTCGAACCGCTGCTGCCGCAGTACATCTCGACCGTCGACAGCGGCAATCTCGCGGGCCATCTGATTTCAGTCAAACAAGCCTGTGTCGAGTTTCCCGAGAACAGCCTCTTTGATGCAAGCGTGATCGACGGCTTGACCGATACGATCAACGCGATCGACGCAGACGCGGGCGCCCTGGGAAGCTTCAGGCAGCGCACTGATGTAGTGACTGTCAGACAGTTGCAGGACGAAATCGCGAAGTGTCGCCAGTTATTGCAGGCTCAGCCAGGCGACAGTCTCTCATCATGGATGGCGCTTTTTGATTCGCTTGCGCGTCGTGCTTCTGAGATTGAAGACATCGTAAGCGCGCTTGTTCAGGAGCATGGCGAAGCCGTTTTCAAAGAGTTACGTTGGTGGGTTGGTGCACTGCAACATCAGGTCACGTCTTGCCGCAGAGATGCGGAGTCGCTGACGAACTGGGCTCGGCTGTTGCCGTCCGTAGAAAAACAAATAAACAATGAAGAGTGGACGGCAGTGCTTAAACTCTTACAGCAGGTGCCGACACTCGCCGATGTGCCGCAGCTTTGCGACCGAGCCCTCGTTCAGCTTGCGGCGATGCAGGACCACGCCTCACCCGTAGCTTCGCAGTTAACAAAAGCACTCGAACAGTCTGCTAGTGCTTCGGCCGACATGTTGTCGCGCGTGAGTCGTCTCGCGCGGCGTTGCGACGAGATCATCGAAGAGATGGACTTCTCATTTCTCTTCGACGTCGAGCGCAAGCTCTTTACGATCGGTTACAACGTGACCGCCTCACGCGCTGACGACTCCTACTACGATCTACTCGCTTCGGAAGCACGGCTCGCGAGCTTCGTCGCCATCGCGAAGGGCGACGTGCCGCAACAACACTGGTTCCGCATGGGTCGCGCGCTCACGAAAGTCGATCACGGGCGTGCGCTTATCTCATGGACCGGCACGATGTTCGAATACCTGATGCCGCTGCTCGTGATGCGCGACTACCAGGCCACCCTGTTATCTGAAACTTATCAAACCGTAGTCAAACGCCAGATTGAATACGGCGACGAGCGCGGTGTGCCGTGGGGCATCTCCGAAGCCGCCTACAACGTGCGCGACCTGCAGTTCAATTATCAATACGGACCATTCGGCGTTCCCGGTCTCGGACTGAAACGCGGCCTAATCGAAGATCTCGTCGTCGCGCCTTACGCCACGATGCTGGCTTTAGAGATCAAGCCGGATGCCGCCACCGACAACCTCCGCCGTCTGGAGAAAGAAGGCGCACTTGGACCATACGGCTTTTACGAATCGATTGACTACACCGCCGAGCGACTGCCGGAAGGTCAGAAGTCTGTGCTCATTCGCGCGTTCATGACGCATCACCAGGGAATGAGTCTCGTATCGGTCGCGAACATTCTTTACGAAGACCGCGCCGCGAAACGTTTCCACTCCGATCCCTCAGTGCAGGCGACTCAGTTGCTGCTGCAGGAACGAGTCCCGGTTGGCGTGCCCGCCGCCCATCCACGCTCGGAAGAAGTTTTGACTGGACGAGTCGCGCAGGCGATGCCAGGCATGATCACGCGCGTCTACGAGTCCGCCGACTTCTCAACACCACGCACCCAATTGCTCTCGAATGGCAGTTACAACGTCATGATCACCACTGCCGGCTCGGGCTCTTCGCAATGCGAAGACAACGCGGTCACGCGCTGGCGCGAAGACGTAACGCAGGACAACTGGGGTGCGTTTATTTACCTGCGCGACGTGCGCACGGGCGCGGTCTGGTCGGCCGGCTATCAGCCAGTGCGACGCAAGCCGCAGTCGTATCACGTCGCGTTTTCCGAGGATAAAGCTGATTTCCGTCGCGTTGATTCGGGAATCTCGACGCGCATGGAAGTCGTCGTTTCGGCGGAAGACAACGCAGAAGTGCGTCGCATTTCGCTCACGAATACTTCTTCGCGCGCGCGTGAGGTCGAGTTGACGAGCTACGCCGAAATCGTTTTGGCGAGCCCGAATGCCGATGCCGCACATCAGTCGTTCAGCAATCTTTTCATCGAGACCGAGTTCGTGCCCGGTGAGAACGCGATCATGGCCCATCGCCGGCAACGCTCTTCCGAGGAACGTCCGATCTGGGCCGTTCACGTGGTGGTTGCGGAAGGTGAGCAAGTTGGCGCGGTCCAGTATGAAACCGATCGCGGGCGTTTTCTCGGACGCGGGCGCACGGTCAGCAATCCGATCGCGGTGATGGAAGATCGCCCGCTCTCAAACACGACGGGCGCAGTGCTCGATCCTGTTTTCAGCCTGCGCCGGCGCGTGCGGATTCCGCCGAATCAAACGGTGCGTTGCTCGTTCAGTACCGCGGTCGCGCGATCGCGTGAAGAAGCGCTCGCCCTCGCGGACAAGTATCACGACCCAAACATCTTCGAACGCGAACTCCGTCTCGCGTGGACCAAGGCGCAAGTCGAGATGAGTCACCTGAAGATCGATGCGGATGAGGCGCACTTGTTTCAACGTCTCGCGGCGCGCATCGTCTATTCCGATCCTTCGCTGCGCCCGACGCCGCACGTCCTCGCGCTCAACACGAAAGCGCAGTCGAGCCTGTGGGCTTACGGCATCAGCGGCGACTTACCGATCGTCGTCGTTCGCATCAACAAAGCCGCCGATATGCGAACCGTGAAGAAGCTTGTGCGCGGGCACGAGTATCTTCACTACAAAGGACTGAGAGTCGATCTCGTCATTCTCAACGACACGCCGACTGACTATCTTCAGTTGCTGCACCAGGACCTCGACACGACGATTCGCACCAGCGGCTTGCAGGCATTGCAGGACAAACCGGGCGGCGTTTACCTGCGGCGCTCGGATCATATCCCTGAAGCAGATCGCATCCTTCTGCACGCGGTGGCGCGCGTTGTGATCGTCGCCGACCGCGGTTCATTCGAGGAGCAAATCGAACGTAAGCGAGTTGAAGAGCCGCTGCCGCCGGCTTTTGTGCCGCGAGTTCCGTCGCAAACATATCCGGAGTTCACGGTGCCGCCGCCCGATCTGTCGTTCTTCAACGGCCTCGGTGGTTTTCACCAGGGAGGACGCGAATACGTCACGTTGCTCGGCGCGGAACAGTGGACGCCGGCGCCGTGGTCCAACGTGATCGGAAACAGTGTCGACTTTGGGTTTCTGATTACCGAGACTGGCGGCGGATGTACGTGGTCAGTCAACAGTCGTGAGAACCGTCTGACGCCCTGGTCCAACGACACGATCAGCGATCCGCCGGGTGAAGTGATCTACTTGCGCGACGAAGACTCCGGCACTGTCTGGTCCGCAACGCCGCTGCCGATCCGCGAGCGGGAGACGTACATCGCCCGGCATGGACAGGGTTACAGCGTCTTCGAACACACGAGTCACGGCATTTCTCAGGAACTGCTCGTCTTTGCGCCGCTCGATGCGCCGGTGAAGATCTCTTTGTTGCGTCTGCGCAATCGCACGTCGCGCAAACGACGCATCACAGTGACTAACTACAACGAGCTCGTGCTCGGCGTTTCGCGCGCTTCGTCAGCGCCGTACATCATCACCGAGATCGACGCAAAGTCCTCAACGATCTTCGCGAAGAATCCATTCAACAACGAGTTTGCCGAGCGTGTTGCATTCGCGGCGACGAACGAGCCGATATTAAGTGCGACGTGCGATCGCAAGGAGTTCATCGGTCGTAACCGTTCACTCGAAAACCCCGCTGCGCTCAGGCGCTTGAGCCTTGCAGGACGCGACGGCGCCGGTCTCGATCCCTGCGCGGCAATTCAAACCAGCGTCGAACTCGCGCCGAACGAAGCACGCGAAGTCATCTTCCTGCTCGGCGAAGCCGAATCGAAAGCGGCGGCGGAATCGGTCGTTACGAGGTTTCGCCAGCCGGGCAACGTGAATGCTGCATTTGAGAAAGTGATTGCGCACTGGGACGAGTTGCTCGGCACGGTCGAAGTGCGGACGCCGGATGCGGCCCTGGACACGATGCTCAATCGCTGGCTGCTCTATCAAACACTTTCGTGTCGCATCTGGGCGCGCACGGCGTTCTATCAGTCAGGCGGCGCTTACGGTTTTCGCGATCAGTTGCAGGACGTGATGGCCCTCGTCTACAGCCGTCCTGACGTTGCGCGCAAACAGATCGTGCTCGCGGCGCAACATCAGTTTAAGGAAGGCGACGTGCAGCACTGGTGGCATCCGCCGAGCGGCCGCGGCGTACGCACGCGCATCTCCGACGATCTGCTGTGGCTGCCGTTTGTGACGGC
>DATNDM010000661.1:0-5712 GCA_035553235.1 Pyrinomonadaceae bacterium
AACAACTGCACCCGCGGCTTCGGCTCGTCCAGCACGTTCGCGACTCCGCGCGCCGCTTCGATCAGCGTTTGCGTAACCAACTCGATATCGGAATCGACAGCGACCCCAATCGGAATCGCGATGCGCGCACGCGGATCACCATACGACCAATTCACCACCCGCTAGCCGACGAGCTTTGAATTCGGGACGATGATCGCGATCCGATCATTCGTGGTCACGATCGTGGTACGCAAGTTAATACTCTGCACGTCGCCTTCGTCTTCACCGATCGTGATCCGATCGCCGATTCGTATCGGTCGTTCAAAAAGCAGGATAAAGCCCGATGCGATATCGGCAGCGATGTACTGAAGACCAAAGCCAATGCCGACCGACAGCGCCGTGAAGAGCACCGCAATCGAAGTGAGATCGATGGCAAACGCCTGCTTCAGCGCCACCAGTGAACCGACGATGATAACGACGTACTTCGCGAGGCGGCAGATCGTGTAACGCAACCCCGGATCGATGTGTCGGCGGTTCGCCAGTCGCCGCTCGATCAAAACACTCGACCACCGCGCGATGATGATCGTGAGCAGCACAACGACCACGCCGATCATCACGCTCGACACCGAAACCGTGATTCTTCCGAACGTGAACTGCCGCGTCAGGTAGGCCCAAACACGCTCGACGATCGCGTAGCTCGGCACGATCGAACTTATGCCTGTTAGGTGAACAAACATCCGGTTTCAAGGATAACTATTCGCCTGTTACAAAAGCGTTGTAACCGTGAATCGTTTTTCGAACGAACGGCACGAAACTGCCGTTTCTCTCACTGAAAAGTTTCGTTGACACGGTCTGAACCTGAAACTAAGATGTCCCACCAAAACCGATCAGAAACTTGAACAAACCAACTCAGAACCGAGACCAGTCCTAATTCCAGAGGAGACAACTATGCGAACCCCCGCTCGTCGCGGCTTCCCCCGTATTCAATATTTTGCAGCCAGCATTCTTCTCACCTTGCTGATCGTTCCAACAATCCTTGCACAGTCTCAGATCACGACCGGACAGATCCAGGGTTTGGTCCAGGACGCGAATGGCGCCGTCGTTCCCGGCGTGAACGTGGAAATCAAAAATCTCGAAACGAATTTGTCGCGCACCGTGACGACAAACGAGGACGGCAGATACGTCGCGCTTGCTTTGCCGCCGGGTAACTATTCAATCACGGCTTCAAAGCAGGGCTTCGCGACGACTGTTGTGCCAACCACGCCGCTGACCGTGGGCCAGTTTTTAACGGCTAACTTCTCGCTCAAAGTCTCCGAGGTCGCGGAAACGATCACCGTCACCTCGACTCCGACCGTCGATACAGTCAAAACCGAAGTCAGCACAACGATCAACGCAGTCGCAGTGAGCACCACTCCGATTCTCGGACGAAAGTTTGAAGATCTGCTGACACTCACTCCCGGCGTCAGCATCACGCAAGGCCCCGACGGCGATGAGATCAACTTCTCGGGTCAACGCGGCATCTTCAATAACGTCAGTCTGGACGGCGGCGATTACAACAACGGTTTCTTCGGTGAACAACTCGGCGGACAACGCGCCGCGATCGACATCACGCTCGAAGCAGTGAAAGAGTTTCAGGTGGTGGCGACTGGCGCGGGCGCTGAGTTTGGACGCACGGCCGGCGGCGTCATCAACGTGATCACGAAGTCAGGCACAAACGACATTCACGGCAGTGGTTTCTATTTCCAGCGCCTCGAAGCGCTGACCGCGAACACGTCCGACGGCAAACCACTCGACAATTTTCACCGCGAGCAATACGGCGCGACGATCGGTGGCCCATTCAAGAAAGACAAAGCGTTTTACTTTTTGGCCTTCGAAGGCATTCGCGAAAACCTCGACCGCGCGAATCTGAGTGAGCCAATCGGCACGCCCTGCGCGATCTCAACGCCCACCATTCAGGCCAACGAGGCTGCTATCAACGCGAGCCCCGATTGCCAGCGACTCGCCTTGCTTAATTTCTTCCATACGCGGCTCAACCAGGAAGAGGGCCTGCCGGTCTCGCACAAAATTAATAATTCCGCTTTCCTTGGGAAGGTCGACTTCAACCTGAACGATGCTAACCAGCTCGCCATTTCGTATAACTTCGACTACTCGAAGAATACGAATCAAACTTTCGACGTCGCGACTTACGGTAACTCCGCGAACGGCATCGAAGGCCCGTCGAAGATCAACGTCGTTCGCGCGAACCTGTTCACGACCATCTCGCCGACAAAGTTGAACGAAGCACACTTCTCTTACTCACGTGAAAATCGACCGCGTGCGGCTGTCGATTCAAACGTCCCGGCGGATACGGCGATGGGCTTCGGCACGGATGCCGCGCCAACGTTCCGGTTCGGATTTCCATTCTTCCTCGAGCCGAACGTTGACGAACTACTCTGGCGCACGCAAGCGAAGGATAATTTTTCTATCGTTAGCGGAAACCACAATATCAAGGTCGGCGGCGACTGGCTGCACACGCTCAACGATCAGGTCTTCCGCGGCTTCTTCACCGGCCGTTATATCTTCGACAGCGTAACTGGATTTCTGCGTTATGCGTCGCCGGCAGCTCCCGGTGGTTTTGGACCAAACACGATCGGTTGCGCCAACGGCACGTTCGTGACCGCGCCTGCGACATGTCCGGGCGGCGCGATCAGTGGTGGACCATTGCTTCTTTACTTGCAGAACGGCATACCAACCGGCATCAGTGGAGTGCCTGAACCGGGCAAATCGACGATCAAAAACGAAGACCTCGCGTTGTTTGCACAGGATCGATGGCAGATAACGTCGAACTTCACTCTGAACTACGGGCTGCGCTGGGAAGCTCAGATCTTCCCCGAGCCGGTTGTTCCTCCGAGTCAAACAGTTTATGCGTCGCTCTTGTCGAACCCGAATTTCCCGTCCGATGGAACGCTGCATAGCGCGAAGAAAGAATTTCAACCGCGCCTCGGCTTTGCGTGGGATTTATCCGGTCAGGGCAAGTCTGTGTTGAGAGCACACGCAGGCATCTATTACGGCCGGCAGAACATGTTGTCGCAGGTAGGCTCGATCACAGATAACGGCGTGCAACAGTTTGGTATTGCGTGCGGATCGGCCTTCGGCTGTAGCGGCTTTCCATTCCCCGTGTGGCCCAACGACGTGAATGTTCCACCGTTAGGGGGTCTGCCGTCGTTCGCGTCGATTCGAGTGTTTAGCAAAGACTACGCTAATCCGAGAATCTACACCGCGAACGTTCAATTCGAGCAGCAGATCGCTAATGACTGGTCACTCTACATGGACTTTACTCATACGAAGGGCGTCCATCTCACGCGCTTTATCAATCTGAATCGCGTGGGCCTGTTCCCGGGGTTTGGTGATGTCTTCGTCACGAGCGCGGTTGGCAAGTCTGTTTTCGACGGCTTTACGGTGGGCATGAGAAAGCGGTTCAGCAAACGCTATCAACTCGAGTGGAACTACACGCTCGCGAAAGATAAGGACGACGATTCAAACGAGCGCGACCCGTTTACGGATCGTTCGGTCGATCCGTTGAACCTGAGTTTGGACTATGCGCTTTCAGATCGCGACATTCGTCACAAGTTCAACTTCTTTACGTTTGTTGAATTGGGTTGGGGATTCGAAGGTAACTTCCGCGTGCAGGGACGAACGGCGCAGCCGATCACGCCTGGTGTTCGCGACTTAGCGCATCCGGAACGCAACACCGCGCGCAAGGACAATGCGTACTTCTCGTTTGACTGGCGCGTTCAGCGGCCGATCAAGTTGAACGAGCGCTTCGCGCTAATCCCGGTCATCGAGATGTTCAATACGTTCAATAACGCGAACAACGTCAACCCGCTCACCACGCCCGGCCTGTTCAACTTCGACGGGTTCCTGCGACAGGGAGTCGGCGATCCACGGCAGGTGCAGTTAGCAGTGAAGCTTACGTTCTAATCCGCGTTCATCCGCGTAAAAAACTGATTCAGTTTTTCGCGATCGAGATGACCATTAGTTCGTAAACCACTACAAACATCAACTCCAAACGGCTGAACCTCGCGAATCGCTGCGGCGACATTCGCGGGGTTCAGTCCTCCTGCAAGAAACAACGGCACCTCAATCGATTCTCTAATCTTCCGGCTCAACGTCCAATCATGCGTACGACCCGTTCCACCAAGCTCCTTAATCGCTAACGACTGATTGCCTGAATCCAACAAGACCGCATCAACATGCGGCGCCACAGCAATCGCTTCATCAACCGCTTCCGGTCCGGTGACATGCACGACCTGCACGAGCGAAATGCCCGGCAGCCCCTCACGCAAATCCTGATAAGTCCCCTCCGTTAATCGATCGCAAATCTGGATCGTGTTCACTCTCAATCGCCGCTGCTGCTCGATGATCGAGTTCGCATCCTGCAAGCACGTGAGTAAAAACGAACTGACACCTGGCGGAATCGTCGCGGCGATCTCTGCGATCAACTCTTCAGCAATCGGACCCGGTCCGCTCGGCATCGCGGATACGAGCCCCACGGCAGACGCGCCCGCCTCGATCGCCATCCACGCCTCTGCGACACTCGCCATACAACAGATCTTCACTCGTGGTTTCATCGTTGAGTGATTTAGCCACAAAAGGCACAAGAAGCACAAAAAAGAGCAGAGGCTACTTTGAGCAACCTCACTGCATCATAGGGGCAGCTTTACGAAGAGATCACACCTCGATCTCGAATCAACCAAAGTGCGGTGATGCTTTTGCGGCGACTGGCCGCATTGTCTCGACGTGTGCCTCGCAACAGAGCACACGAATTTCAAAAGGAGAATTACCATGAACCGACTGCGTTTGCCGGTGTTGCGCGCGGCGCTGGCCCTGCTCTCCCTTTTCGTTTTCGTTCTTCCTGCTACGGCCCAAACTGCCGCTGATGGTTGGGTCGTGCTTCCCATCAGCGAATACGCAGCACTGAAGCGCGCCGCCGCTCCGGCTGAACCTGAACCCGTCGCGCCTCCTGTCGAAGCGACACTCAGCCGTATCGATTACGAGTTGAAAGTCGACGGCGATCTCGCGACGGGTGAAGCGCGTTTGACTGTCGACGTGATCAAGAACGGTTGGGTTCGTGTCGCGATGCCCGACGGACTGATCGTTCGCGATGCGAAGCTGGACGGACGTCCCGTCAATCTCGTGATGAACCCGACTGACAAAGGTCCGGGCCGCGCCGATCTGCTGCTGTCGAAAACTGGTCGCTCTGTGTTGACGATGAAGATCGTCGCACCTGTAACGACAGTTGCCGGCACGGACATTCTTCATCTTCCGGTCAGCAATTCCGCGGTCTCGCACGCAGTCGTTGAGTTAACACGACAAGGCGTTGACGTGCGTATCACCGGCGGCTTGTTGCTGGAACATGCAGACACCGCGAGCGGGAGCCGCTGGGTGGCGAACGGGCGAGGCGGCGAGCCGCTCACGTTCGGATGGCGAAGAAAGATCGACGACGCGAAATCGACACAGCCGTTGCGATTCCGTGGCTCAGTCACGCAACTCGTCGGCTTGGGAGAAGACTCGACGCAGGTAAACGCGGAAGTTCAGGTCGACGTGATGCAGGGGCTTGCGAACGAAGTCCGCGTGCAACTGCCCGAACAGGTCACCGTCAACCAGGTTTCCGGCGCGATGGTTGCCGACTGGGACGTCGCCAATCACGAGCTCAAGGTGCTGTTCATCGAGCCCGTGCAGAAGACGAGATCG
>DATNDM010000662.1:0-4474 GCA_035553235.1 Pyrinomonadaceae bacterium
GGAGAGTCAAGTTCGAGCGGCAGATAAGCGCCACCGGCCTTGAGAATCGCCAGGATACTGACGAGCATGTCAGTGGAACGTTCTAGCATCAGGGCAACGAGCGATTCCGACGAGATGCCTGAAGCAACGAGAAAATGAGCCAACTGGTTGGCGCGTTGATTGAGTTCAGAATACGTCAGGGATGGCTGGTCGTGCGCGCCGTGGACAGCCACGGAATCGGGAGTGCGCTCAACTTGCTGTTCAAAGAGTTCGTGCAGCGTCTGGTCCAGAGAGTATTGAGCCTGTGTCTTGTTCCACTTTCTAATCAACTGCTGTTCTTCTGCTTCTGAAAGCAGCGAGCAATTCTCATAGCGCGCTTCGGGCTTGATAGCCATCATTTCCAGCGCTTTAACGTAGTAGTCCAAAACCGCGCTACTTTGTTCTTCACCGAATACAGCGGGATCACACTCCAGCCCAAGAAAGATTTGTTGCGCGTTCAAGCCCTGAACGAAAGTGGTAGTGAGAGGATAGTTGGTCTGTTCGAAAGTCCCGTTGCTGATCGGTTTGATGTCCTCGAAAGCAGCGGTGCTTTCGTAAACATGGAAGTGAATAAAATTGAAAACGCATTCGAACAACGGTCGCACGCCGAGTTGCTGCTGGATCATCGCCAGTGGATACCGGCGATAAGGCAGCATTCCCTGCTCCGCCTCGAAAGTTTCCCGCACGAGTTCGCTCCACGAACCACCCTCTACATTCATGCGAAAAGGTACGGTATTGAGGAAAAGACCGAGCGCGCGTTCGCCGTCCAACTCTTCGGGTCTGCAATTCGACACGAGGCCCGTAATGATGTCCGCGCGCCCACTCAACAGGCTCATCACCCGGAGATGTGCCGCCAGTAAAACAGTTCTCAGAGGAGTGCTTGCCGCATGGGCCAGTTGTTTCAATCCGTCAGAGACTTCCGCGGATAGCAGAACCTGGCGGAGGATTGGTTGCGCCTTGTGGTCTGACGGCTCGATGGCTTCGAGGCGCGGCATGATGGTGACTGTGCTGCCGCGTAATCTTTGCGTCCAGTAATCCTTTGCTTCGTCTGAAGCCAGCGCCTGTTTCTCGAGCGCGACAAAATCGCGGAAAGTCACTGTCGGAGGCGGCGCAGGCTCAGCCTGAGATTCACCGAGGAAGTAAAAATAGAGATGAAAGAGTTCGGTGACCATCGCCGCCACGCTCCACCCGTCCAGAATTACGTGGTGGCAGTTCGTCGTGAACTGGAAATGATCGGGACCGCGACGATGAACGAAGATACGCAACAAAGGCGCCTGAGATAGATCGAACAGCCTCATCGACAACTCTTCCATCCAGCCGTCGAGCGACTCTTTCTGCTCAGTCTCAGATAAATGGCTGATATCAAATTCCTCGAACGGGATCTCAGCGTGCCGGTGCACCATTTGCAGCGGTTCACTAAACCCGTTGAGCCCGAACGAGGTGCGCAGGATGGGGTGATTTTCGGCAAGTCGCCGCACGCCTTTACGCAAGGCGTCGCTATCAAACCGGCCTTTCAGATGATAGGTCGCGATGTCGTGATAAAGAGCTGTCTCCGGGCTGTACTCACGATGAAAGAGCATTCCGGCCTGGAGTGTCGCCAGCGGATACGCATCCTCTACGTCATCGGGCAAGCGCAGCCGATCCTCCGCAGAAATAAGGCTGAAAGGTTCAGACAACCGCGCCGGTGAGTCAGTAGTGAGGCTTTTCAACACCTGGGCCAGTTCATGTATCGTCTGATATTGAAAGATCTGATCAATCGAACAATCCAGACCTCGCTGTCGTGCCTTGGCCTTGACCTGAATACTGCGGATCGAGTCGCCGCCGAGATCGAAGAAGTTATCGTGGATACCAATCTGCGGGAGCCGCAACACTTCCGACCAGACCTCCGCCAATATTTTCTCAACGTGAGTTTCCGGTGCGACAAATTTCTTTTCTCGCAAGGGTCGGATTTGATCCGGCGCCGGCAACGCCGACCTGTCGAGCTTTCCATTAACCAACAGCGGCAGCGCGTCGAGCATCACGAATGCACTTGGGACCATGTAGTCCGGCAAACTGTCCTTTAAATAACGCCGCCACTGGCCCGCATCGATTTCAGATGCTTCCGGCCCAACTAAATAAGCAACCAGCCGCTTTTCTCCGAGCTCGTCTTCACGCAGGCTGACAACCGCTTGTCGCACTGCCGGATGTGCAGTCAGAGCCGCCTCGGTTTCGCCGATCTCAATCCGGTAACCCCGAATCTTTACCTGTTGGTCGCTGCGGCCGAGAAACTCGATGTTGTCGTCTGCGAGATACCGCGCCAGGTCGCCCGTGCGATAGAGACGCTTGCCTGGACCACCGAACGGGTCGGGAATGAATCGCTCCGCCGTCAAATCGGAACGGTTCAAGTAGCCTCGCGCCACTCCCACTCCGCCGATATAGAGTTCCCCGGACAAGCCCGGTGCGACCGGCTTGAATTCGCTATCGAGAATGTATACCTGCAGGTTTGCGATAGGGCGGCCGATGGGAACACTCTGGCCGTTACGTCTCATCGTGCGGTCGCAGCGGCATCTCGTCGCATCGATGCTGGCCTCTGTTGGGCCATAGAAATTTACCAGTTCGACTTCTTCTCCGAGCGCTGCATAAAAACTCTCCTGCACCTTCCACGTTAATGTCTCGCCACCGCTGAACACGCGACGTAGCTTTCCACACCTCTCTCTTAATCCGCTCTCTCTCAAGAAGACTTCGAGCATGGAAGGCACCATCTGCAACACCGTGACGCCCGTTCTCTCCATCACGTCCACGAGATACGCGGTGTCTCGTTGTCCGCCCGCACGCGCCAGCACCACCAATGCGCCACTTATCAACGGAACGAAAATCTCCCAAATGGACGCATCGAAACTAAATGCTGTCTTTTGCAACACGCGATCTGTGTGGTGAAGCGGAAACTCTTCTTGCATCCAAAGCAGGCGATTCGCGATCGAGCGATGTGCGACGGCGACGCCTTTCGGCGTGCCCGTCGAACCTGACGTGTAGATCACATAAGCAAGCGACTCACTGTCCGATTCGACCGCAGGGTTCGTCACGGGCTGCGCTGTCAGCGATTCAGAGATCGTGTCGAGGGTCAAGACGGTGTGGCCACTGAGAGCTGTGCGGTGGGTGTCAGCTAAGCGGGAGTTGGTGATGACCAGGCAAGGTGAAGCGTCAGAGAGAATATAGGAGAGGCGAGTTGCCGGGTAATCCGGTTCGAGGGGCAAGTAGGCTGCGCCGGACTTGAGCGTCGCGAGGATACTCACGAGCATGTCGGTGGAGCGCTCTAAAAGAATTGCAACTCGCGATTCGGGAAGGACATTGGAAGAAATGAGGAGATGCGCGAGACGGTTGGATCGAATGTTCAGTTCTGCATAAGAGAGTTGTTCGTGGTCGTGGTCCGAGATCACCGCGATGGCCGCAGGAGTACGCTCAACCTGGGCCTCAAAAAGCTGATGTAGACAATGCGGCGCGCTAAACTCATGCGCAGTCTGGTTGTAGTCGAAAAGTAATCGCTGTTTTTCCCGATGATCGAGGATTTCAAACCGGTCGAGGAGGGAGGTCGGGTTTTCTACGATGTTGGACAGCAGCGTGCAATACTGCTGCGAAAGCACTCCGATGCTTTCACGCGAGTACTGCGCAGTGTCGTAGTGTAGCTCCGCGTGCAGATTTCCTGACTCGCTACTAACGCAGCGAAGCTTGATCTTAAAACGGTCGGTACAGCCTTCTTGTCTGTCGACTGTCCATCGTAGTCCGGCGACTTTAAAAGCTGCGGTACGCTCGACGAATTCAAAACTGACCGGGGCGAACTTTGCCTGCGCGCTTTTTGCGGAACGTTCAGCATCATCCTCCCAACTGAAATACTCCTGCCACGGCTCGACCTCGCGCGCGGACTGCCTGATCTGATTGAGAATGTCTCGAGGTTGAAAGTCTCCTTGCAGATGACATGAGAGCGGCAGGTATCTCGTGAACAGACCTGGCGCTCTGTCGAGTCCCTCATACGTCCGGCCACCGTATGCAACACCGACGGTCATATCACTCTGCCCGGTGAGTTTCCAGAGCAGAATGTGCCAGGTGGCTTGCAGATATTCTTGAAGCGAAAAGCCGGACGTAACGGTTAGCTCTTCGAGTTTTTTGACCAGGCCTTCATCAATCGCGGCAGTAAAAAATCCGGGCTCAAAGCTCTCTCGTTCATTCGAGTCTTCCGCGAATGGGAGTCTAGCAAGCGTAGTGCTCTCGAAATTATTTTGACGCCAGTAATCTCTACCTGCCGCCGTCTCGTCCGACTCCAGCAGCTCATTCAGGACCTCAGAGACGTCGGCATACTGCAGTACCTCCGGCAACTCTCCTTCGATCACAAACTGCGAGGCGTACGCACGCGCAATTTCGAGCACCAGTGCCGTGAGGCCGGCCGCGTCGCTACACAAAGCGGGCAAACTGATCACCAGCA
>DATNDM010000663.1:0-3862 GCA_035553235.1 Pyrinomonadaceae bacterium
CGGCGCGGCTGAGTTACTCAACGTCCACGCCAGCACGCTCCGCTCGCGCATGAGAAAACTGGGAATTACGCGACCTACGATCAAAGCTGCTTCCGCCGCGGATGAACGCGGATAAGCGCGGATTACTGCCAACCGCCGCCGAGCGCTTTGTAAACCTGGACCACGCTGACGAGTTCATCGCGACGCGCCAGGGCCAGACTTCTTTCAGCCTCAAACAACTCACGATCTGCATCGAGGGCGTCGAGCAGAGTCGCAACGCCACCCGTGTAACGCAGGTATGAAAGACGCGAGCGATCGCGCAACGTATCGACCAGCAGAGCTCGTTGATTTGTGACTTCCTTGATCTTCTGATACGCAATCAGCGCATCCGATACTTCACGGAACGCACCCTGAATCGTTCTTTGATAATCGACCAACAGAAACTCACGCTGTGCCTGAGTCAGCCGCACGTTATTCTTCAATCGCCCGCCGGTAAAAATCGGCTGCGTCACTTCCGGAACAACACTCCAGATGCTTCTGTTGGCGCTGAAGAGACTCGTAATCTGTCCACTCTCATAACCTAGAAATGCACTGATCGAGAGCCGTGGAAAGAACTCCTTTTTGGCCACGTCAATGCGCGCATTAGCGGCAATGAGACTGTTCTCGGCCGCGCGAATATCAGGGCGGCGTTCAAGCAGGTCGGAAGGTAGTCCTGCCGGGATGCTTGGCGGCATCGGTTGTTCCGTTAAGCTGAGGCCGCGCGCAATGGCGGCAGGATTTTTACCGGTCAGAAAACTCAGCAGGTTCTCGGTTTGTGCGATCGATTGTTCGAGCGCGGGTATGACTTCAGTGGCGTTGTAGACCAGCTCTTCCGCCTGGCGTACTTCCAGCATCGTGGCGACGCCACGTTGTTGTCTCAACTTGATGATGCGTAACGATTCTTCACGCGAAGCGAGTGTGCGGTGTGAGATGTCGAGTTCGAAGTCAAATTCACGCAAGTTGAAATAAGCAGTTGCTACGTCACTTACGAGGGTCGTGATCACTGCAAAACGCGCTTCCTGTGTGGCGAGGAGATCGGCCCTGGCAGCCGCGGTTGCTTTCCTCAATCGTCCCCAGATGTCGATCTCATAAGTGAGCAGGTTCAAAAGCACGCTTCCGAAAGAGCGGTCGCGTTTGATCGGTTCGGGTAAATCAAACGCCGAGCTGCGTGACTGTCGTTGATTGATTACGTCGCTGCTGGCTGCGATCGTGGGAAACTGATCTGACCTCGTGATGCCGTAACTCGCCCGGGCCGCATCGATGCGCGCGACAGCTTCAAGCAAATCGTAGTTGTGAGCAAGCGCCTCGTTTATCAGTTCCTGAAGCTTCTCGTCCTTGAATACTTCAAACCATTTCAGGTTCGCGATTGACTGCGGACCGGGCTGCGTTGCAGTGTCGCCGCGATAAGTAGACGGAGTTTGTACCGCCGGACGAGGATACTTTTGACCGGCAGCATAGGTTGGGACCAGCGAAAGAAGCAGTAAGGCGACGACAAGTTGTTTCATCAGTGGTCGCCTCCTGCTTCCGCGGTTGCCGGGATTGGGACTGGCTGCGGCGCCGGCTTTTCACGACGCTTGCGGCCGAGTCCTTCGATGAAAGTGAAGTTTCCGGGAATGATGAATACGCCCAGACCTGTGGCTACCAGCATGCCAAAGAACACACCGACGCCCATCACATTCTGTGCGCCGGCCCCGGCGCCGCTGGCTTTCATCAGCGGCACCACCCCGAGAATGAATGCGAAGGCTGTCATCAAGATCGGGCGGAAACGCAAACGAGCGGAGGTAAGTGCTGCGTCTTCAAGCGAGGAGCCCTCTTCATGCTTAGCCTTCGCAAACTCGACGATCAAAATCGCATTCTTCGCAGCCAGGCCGATGAGCATCACCAGACCAATCTGCACGTAGACGTTGTTGTCGTAACCAAAAGCCCAAACGCCGAACAGTGCCCCGAGCGCCACGAGCGGTGAGCCCAGCAGCACGGCCCATGGCAACCGCCAACTCTCGTACATCGCGGCCAGCAGCAGAAAAACACAAATGATTGCGAGGATAAATGTCGGCGCAGGCGGCGGTGCGATTTTCTCCTGATAAGAAAGAGCAGAATAAGAGAAACTCATTTCACTCGGCATCGTTTTAGCAAAGACTTCTTCGAGTGCCTTGAGCGCTTGCCCCGAGGTGTAACCGCGGGCCGGAGCTCCCGTCATCTCCACCGAGCGCAGCAAATTGAAGCGCGTGGTTATCTCCGTTCCTGCAATATCGTCAATGCTCACAAGGGTCGAAAGCGGAACCATCGAATTCGTCGTTTTCGACCGCACGTAGATCCGGCCGATGTCTTCGGCCTTTAAGCGATCACTCGATTCGGCCTGGACATACACTCGATACAAGCGACCAAAGCGATTGAAGTCGTTGACAAACGCGCCGCCCATCGCCGTCGACATGGTTTGAAAGACTTCATTCACCGGCACGCCGAGCGTACGCGCCTTTTCACGATCGAGACTCACTTTGACTTGTGGATAGTTTGGATCGAATGAAGTAAAAAGCGTGCCGAGCTCCGGTCGTTGGCGTCCCGCGGTAATAAAGTTTCTCGTTTGTTCACCAAGTTCCTCGACGGTCATCGAGCCCGTGCGATCCTGGATCAGAAAGTTGAAACCGGAGGCGGCGCCGAAGCCGCTCAGAGTCGGAATATTGAATGGAAAGATCACGCCTTCCGGAATCGTGGCGAACTGTTTTTGCAGATTCGCCATGATGCCTTTCACGTGCAGAGCTTCGCCATGACGTTCGTCCCACGGCTTTAGACGTGCGAACAGCGAACCGTAGTTTGGCTGGTAAGTGTTGGTAACGACTCCATAGCCACCGATCGTTTGATAAGATTCGATCCCTTCGGTCCTGGCCAGTATGTCTTCCACTTTCTTGAGCACTTCACTCGTGCGTGCGAGCGAAGCGCCGGGCGGCAACTGCACGTTGACGCCAAAAATTCCCTGGTCCTCGTCTGGAATAAATCCGGACGGAATTGCTCTCGCGAAGAAGCCCGCGCCCAGGACGACGACTCCAACAATGCCGATGGTCAGGATCGAGCGGCGAATCAGCAGTCGTGAGACATGAACGTACCCTCCGGTCGTGACATCGAAGACCTTGTTGAAGCCACGGAAGAAGGCGCCGATTGGACCACGCATCGGTTTCGGCTCTTTCAACATGAGCGCGCAGAGTGCGGGCGTCAGCGAGAGGGCATTGAAGGCTGACAGCAATACCGAGATCGCGATCGTCAACGCAAACTGCTTGTACATGCTGCCGACGAGTCCGCCCAGCAAAGCAACTGGCACAAACACCGCTGAAAGAATTAACGCGATTCCGATGACAGGCCCTGATACCTCGCTCATCGCTTTGATCGTCGCTTCCTTCGGCTTCAGACCATGCTCGAGATGATGTATGACTGCTTCAACCACCACAATGGCATCGTCGACGACGATACCGATTGCCAGCACCAGGCCAAACATCGAAAGTGTATTGACAGAAAAACCGAGTAGAGGAAAGAAGATGAAGGTGCCGACCAGAGAGATCGGAATCGTGAGCAGTGGAATGATCGTCGCGCGGATGTTTTGCAGAAAGATGAAGACAACGATCGTGACGAGTATCAATGCTTCGACGAATGTTTTCAGGATCTCATGAATCGACGCTTCAACCGCGGGCGTCGTGTCGTAGACGATCTTGTAATCCATGTCAGGTGGAAAGATCGTTTTGGCATGTTCCATCGTCTCGTAGATCGTCTCTGCCGCTTTGAGCTGGTTGGCGCCGGGCAGAAGATAAACTGCCATCGCACCGCCCGGCTTGCCGTTCAGGCGGCCAAACGAGTT
>DATNDM010000664.1:0-6423 GCA_035553235.1 Pyrinomonadaceae bacterium
GTGGCGGAAGGACGCGCCGAACATGATCTATACGATCGTTTGAAGGAGTATATCGATCGGTCGCGCGAGATGTATGATAAGCGCGTTAAGGGCGAGGTCGCGAATCGTTACGATTATTTCCACACTGAGTTGGTAAACACACTTGCCGAGGGTGACGTATCAAAGCTCGGCGCGAACTATCCCGGCGCGACTGTGAACGCGTAGTGGTGCTGTACAACAGAACCGAGCGCGTTAGCGCCGGGTCAAACTCAGTTATGAGGTATCAATTGGAAGTTGACCCGGCGCTAACGCGCTCGGTTTCTGTATTATGGGGCTTTGCCCGAAAGTCCGTATCGAACTTCTTCTCTGCTCAATCTCTGCGTTCTCTGCGGTGAGTTATTGCTATGCATTAGTAACCGCAGAGACGCAGAGAACGCCGAGGTTGCGCAGAGAAATCAATAATCGGTAGTTTTTGTGCAAAGCCGCGCGAAGCCATATGGGTAAACATCGCTTACTTCTGATCATTATCGGCGTTGCGCTGGTGGCCATTGCATCGCTGCCGTTCGTCTTGAGCGCCAGCTGCGTTACGCGGCCGCAAACTCTCGCAGAACAAAAAGCTCTCGAAAGCCTGCGCAGCATGACGCGCAATGACGTGCTGCCGGCGGAAGACGTCGTTGCTGGAATCGAGAACCAGTTTCCACGCACCAAAACCGCAGCGCTCGCACGAATGCTGCGCGCGCGAATCAAACTAAAGGCAGGAGACGCCGCCGGCGCCGCCTCGCTACTCGATACCAGACTGATCGCCGAGCAAACTTCGATTGCCGATTACGCGCTTTCGCTGCGCGGCGCCGCACTCGAGCAGGCGGGCAAGCCGCAGGAAGCACGGGCTGTTTATCAGGAGTTGATGCAGTCGCATCCGACCTCGCTGCGCGCGCGTGATGCGGCATTGCGAGCCGCGGATTTGCTCACGAAAGCCGGTCAGGTTTCGGCGGTGCCGCTCTTGCTGAAAAACTTTGCCGACGATCCAGCAGCCCTACTCCTGACTGCGAAGGCTTACGAACAGACCTCGGATCCAACACGCGCGCTCGGTGCTTATCGTCGACTGTATTTCTTCGCGCCCGAATCGGCCGAAAGCGCCGAAGCAGCGGCCGCAATCACTCGTCTCGGCTCAACCACTTCACCGGCCACAACGGAAGAAGCAATCACGCGTGCTGATCGTTTGTACAGCGCAAGAAAATATGCCGATGCGTTAACTGCTTACACCGATGCATTCGCAAAGTTTCCCCCAACGGCAACGAACGAAAATCAGCTGCGCCGCGGCATCGCTGCTTACACCTTGCGAAAAACTCCCGACGCCGTCGCGGCGTTGAATGCGATTCCGACTTCAGCCGGTGAGACGCGCGCGGAAGCAATGTTCTACCTCGCGCAAACGTACGCGCGCGCAAAACAGTGGGAACAAGCACGCGCGACTGCCGAAGAAATGCGCCGCGTGTTTCCGAACAGCAACTTCACGCCGCGAACGTTTGTCGCAGTCGGACAGATCGCGCAGGACGCTAACAACTCGGCGGATGCTTTGTACTTCAAACGCGCCGCGGTCAACGGCTTCGGCAACTCGATCGAAGTGGCCCAGGCGCAATTTGATCTCGCGTGGGACGCGCACGAGGCGAAGAACTTCTCTGAGTCGTCGCGAATGCTCACCGAACATCTCGCCAAATACGCTGACAAGAACACTGACAATCGCGGACGCGCGGGCTATTGGGCAGCGCGCGACTCTGAGCGCGCCGGCAAGCTCGCGGAGGCACGCGCGCTTTACGAGGCGATGCTCGCACGTTACGACGCGAACTGGTACGGCTATCTCGCCAAGCAGCGCCTGGACGCGATGGGCCGAAACACTCCAACTAAAACCTTCCCTCCAGATTCGGTCGTCGCGCGCGCAGTTGCGAACCTGAAGACAGTCACGGTCGCGGAAGAGACTGCTGGACCAGACGAAGACGCACGCATCATCAAGGCCGATCAGTTGTCGAATATCGGACTCGACGATTGGGCGCAGAAGGAACTGGCCAAGGCTGCTGAGAAAGGCCCCGACAGTCCGAAGATCAATCTCGCACTCGCGAAGATCTATCGGTCTGACGACGACAACGTGCGCGCTCTCAACACGCTGAGACGCAGTTTTCCCGACTACTCGCAAATGAAGCCGGAAGAGATGACGCGCGAGCAGTGGGACGTGTTTTACCCGCTCGCTTACTGGGACATCATCGTGCAGGAGTCGAAGGCGCGCAGTCTCGATCCGTACCAGGTGGCGGGGCTGATTCGCCAGGAAACGATCTTCATGACGCGCGCGCGTTCCGGCGCGGCTGCTTTCGGACTGATGCAGGTGCTCGTGCCGACGGGCAGGCTGACGGCGCGCAAGTATGGCGTGAGTCGTGAGATCACGGCCGAGTCGCTTTACGAGCCGCGTTTGAATATTCAACTCGGGACGGCGTACCTGCGCGATCAGATCGATAAGTTTGGGCGTATCGAGTACGTTGCCGCGGCTTACAACGCTGGACCGAACCGCGCGGTGCAGTGGAAGGCGTCTTTGCCGTCGGAGATTGACGAGTGGGCCGAAGCGGTGCCGTTCAAGGAGACGCGCGGTTACGTGCAGGGCGTCGTGCGGAACCGTTTGCAGTACATGCGGCTTTACGATGAGAAGGGAAACTTCAGGCCGGAAGTCGGGTCGCGAGCGATGACGGATGGTAATCAAGATGTGAGGAAGCGGCGCGTCACTACCGGTGGTGAAGAGTAAATCCTGTAAATCTTGTAATCCTGTAAACGACTGTCACTCCAAACCAGTAGTCATGAGGTTTTTACTACTACTCGCCCTTCTCTTTCTCGTCTCTCTCCCACTTCGTGCTCAAACATCGCTGACAATCACAACTGAGCCGAACGCGATCGTCTGGGTCGACGAGATCAGACGTGGGACCACTGATGCTTCCGGCAAACTCACGCTCACCAAAGTCTCCGCCGGCCGACATTCGGTTCGCATTCGCGCCAACGGCTTCAAAGAATCGACCGCTGCGTTGCTCCCCGGGCGTCGCGTGCTTTCTGTGAAGCTCGTTCCAACGAACGATCCGGCCGAACTGAAATTCCAGGAAGCCGAAGCTGCACGCGAAAAGGCCCACGATGATACGTCGTTCAAAGAAGCCGCGGATCTGTATCGCGCTGCGATCAAACTGCGGCCTGCCTTTCCCGCGGCGCAAGTCGGTCTCGCGCGTGTGCTGCTGTCGCTCAATGAGTTCAAAGAGGCGCATGCGGCGATAGACGCGGCCAGGCGAACCCGGCCCGCTTATGCCGAAGCGTCAGCAGTCGAAGGTCGCCTCTATCGCGAAGAGGCGTTTGATGACGAGGCGGTCCGATCGTTTCGCCGCGCGATCAGCGAAGGCGGTGGCGTCCAACCCGAAGCCTACGTCGGCATGGCGAAAGTTTGGGAAGATAAGGGCCAGTTCGCGCAAGCGATCGTGGAATACAAGAAGGCGTTGGCCCAACTTTCAGACAGCGAGCCCGTCATTTACCAGATGCTCGGCGCCGCGTATGAGCGAGTCGAGAAGCCGAAGGAAGCCGTCGCCGCGTATGAGAAGTATCTCCAACTCGCGCCGAACGGCAGCTACGCCGCCGCGATCCGCTCCATCCTCGAACAACTAAAACGCGAAGCCGCCGGCGAGCAGATCATTCCTTGACTAGCCACAAAAGGCACAAAAAGCACAAAAAGATCGGTCGATCTTTTTGTGCTTTTTGTGCCTTTTGTGGCTAAATGTCTGACAAATGACTACCCCATCACTCTCAAAGAGCAGACACGTATCGAGAAAAGCGAGTTCGTTTACCGAGTCGGTGATTCGCGAGATGACGCGCGAGGCGATGAAGTATGGCGCCGTGAACCTGTCGCAGGGCTTCCCTGATTTTTCCGCGCCCGCTGACATCAAGCGCCGCGCGATGGAAGCGATCGATCAGGACATCAACCAGTATGCGATCACGTGGGGCTCGAAAGATTTTCGTGACGCGATTGCCGCTAAGACGCATTCTTATCTGGGCATCCAAATCGATCCCGAAACAGAAATCACGGTCACGTGCGGCTCAACCGAAGGAATGATCGCGGCGATGATGGCGACCGTCGATCCCGGCGAAGAAGTCATCGTCTTCGAACCGTTCTACGAGAACTACGCGCCTGATGCGATCCTCTCTGACGCGCACCCGGTCTACGTGCCGCTGCGCGCGCCTGAATGGAACTTCGATCGCGATGAGTTGCGCGCGGCGTTCAATCAGAAGACGAAAGCCATCATCCTTTGCAATCCAAACAATCCGACCGGAAAAGTTTTCAGTCGCGCTGAGATGGAGTTCATCGCCGGGCTCTGCCGCGAGTTCGATGCGCTTTGCTTCACTGACGAGATTTACGAACACATTCTTTATCCACGTGAAGGCGCGGAGATCAAGCACATCTCGATGGCCCAACTCGACGGCATGCGCGAACGCACGGTCATCGTCAACTCGATGTCGAAAACTTATTCGGTAACCGGCTGGCGTGTTGGTTATTGCATCGCGCCGCCGGAGATCACGAGCGGCATTCGCAAGGTCCATGATTTTCTGACGGTCGGGGCCGCGGCGCCGTTGCAGGCCGCGGGTGCTTACGCGTTGTCGTTGCCACAGGAGTATTACGACACGATGCAGCGCGAGTATCAGAGGCGGCGCGATATGCTCTTGCCGGTGCTCGAGCAGTCGGGGTTCGGAACGTTTGCACCAGATGGCGCTTACTACATCATGACTGACATCTCGAAGTTTGGGTTTGCGAATGATGTGGAGTTCACGCGCCACTTGATCCGCGAGATTGGTGTGGCGTGTGTGCCCGGGTCGAGCTTCTACAGCAATCCCGCTGACGGCGCGCAGCAGGTGCGGTTCTGCTTCTGTAAAAAAGATGAAACGCTCCAGCGGGCGGCTGAGCGACTGTCGAACTTAACGTCGAAGGTTTGATTCGTTAGTGGATTTTCACGCCAGGCGCAAAGGAGCGCAAAGAAGGCAAAGAATGACTTAGCGTCTTTGCGTTCCTTTGCGCCTTTGCGTGAAAACCTTATTTGCACTATGAAACTCTTAGCAATCGTTTGCGCCTTCATTATCTGCACGTGCACTGCCGCGTTCGCGCAGCAATCAGCCGACCCGGAGTTTGACACCTCCGTTGCACATCCGGCTTACAAGAACGACGGGCCGCGCGTGATGTTTGACGAGGCGCATCACAATTTTCACACCAGTGACGGGCGCTACAAGCCATTCGTCGATCTGCTCAGTAATGACGGCTATCGCGTCGTTCGAAATCGCCAGCCATTCGTGAAAGCACGGCTCAGCGGGTTCAAGATCCTCATCATCGCGAATGCGCTCGGCGCCGAAGAAGATGACGATGAAGGCGCTGCCAACTCCGCATTCACGGACGAGGAAATCACCGTCGTCGCCGATTGGGTGAAAGACGGTGGCGACCTGTTGCTGATTGCGGATCACGCACCGTTCGGCGGCGCCGCGTCGGCGCTCGCGCAGCGCTTCGGTGTCGAAATGAGCAAGGGTTACACCTTCGATTCGCAAAACTCCGCCGCCGGCAGTCCGACTCTTCTGATCTTCTCCCGCGAGAACAAGCTCCTCGCCAATCACTCAATCGCCGAAGGCCGCAACGAGAGTGAGCGCCTCAAACTGGTTCAAAGTTTCACCGGGCAATCGCTGAAAGGGCCGGAGGGCAGCGTCGAGATTCTCAAGTTGGCCGATACAGCCATCGATAAGCCAACTTACACATCCGAAGCTGCGACACCTGCGGCCGGGCGCGCGCAAGCTATCGCACTTAAATTCGGTAAAGGACGTGTGGTGGTCCAGGGTGAAGCGGCGATGCTGTCGGCGCAGATTTCGGGACCAGACAAGCGCGCGATGGGCATGAACGTGCCGGGCAACGACGACAAACAGTACGCGCTGAACCTGATGCACTGGTTGTCAGGGATATTGAAGTAGTGTGGGACAAGAAGCGTCAGTTGATCTGGATTGTGGGCGGCGTGCTGATGGGAACGTTCGTCGCCTACACGAACGCGTTCACGGATGACAAGGAGTTTTCGTTCAGCTTCTTCATTTTCATGGAAGCGCTGATCCTCGTGATCATGGGTGTGCTCTTTTATTTTTATTCGAGACGCGGATGAACGCGGATTAGTTGGGTTGTTGCATTGATTTAGATCGAACGGTGATTCCTTCGTTACCGACAACCAACAAACTGCGCGCCTGCCCGAACGGCGCACTCGACGGCACGTACGAAAGCACGTAACGATTCTGTCGCAGCTCGTCACAAATCGCCTTCGCTGCTACTTGCGGTTCATCGATTGAAAAGATCTCGCCGCCGGTTCCTTCAGCCAGTTTATCAATCACGACTTTCGGTTTCGGCACGTCGCG
>DATNDM010000665.1:0-6733 GCA_035553235.1 Pyrinomonadaceae bacterium
TCGGTGACATTGCTTTTCTCTGCGCCACCTCTGCGTTCTCTGCGTCTCTGCGGTGAGTTATTGCTGAATTAGTTTACCGCAGAGACGCAGAGAACGCAGAGGTGGCGCAGAGAAATCAATAATTCGGCACTTTTTGTGCAAAGCCACGTTCAGCTATACGCGATTGCTTGATCCTTGTTGGCCCCTGTCAACAACGGCCTTCAACGCTTGAAACGTCGGCGGCCAGAGACCTATGAAAATCCCAGCCTGCTTTTTACCGGCGAGGAACAGAGCAATTGATGCTCCGATCGACCCGAGGGTCAATATGTGAAAGAGACTGGTTTTGGTAGCTCCTTTAATCGATTCATCGACAGTCTTAAGAAGCGACTCTGCCGCATCTGATCTGCGTGCTGGTTGAGTGCCACGATCTTCGTCTGTTTGTGTCCTATTGATTGCACCTTGCGCTGTTGCCACTTTCTACTCCCTTGTTAATTGTTAAATCTTGCCTGTTGACAACTCTCCAATCGAAGCTGGAAATTTCAACGGGTGTAAGTCATTAGTCTTACATGAACCCGTACTGAAGCGATGTCGAAGTATTCACATAACTTTGCGGACGGGCCTTGCAGCTGCTGCTTAGGGAGTTTTCCGGGGTTGTTCTTTATTGCTTGAGGTGATACGGCACGCTGATGACTATCACACCTTCCTTGAAGAGGAGTGCGCCCTTAAGCATTAATGAACTTTGATTATGTAAAAGGTGTTGCCACCACTTCGCAGGGACGAATTCCGGCAGCAATACAGTGACTACATCATTGCTGTTTTTTCGTTCAAGCCGAGCGATGTAACGCAACAAAGGACGCGTGAGCTCGCGATACGGTGACGGCAGCACCACTAATTTCACTCCAGCTCCCCAGCGCTCCCACTTCTCACGTAACTTAGCTGTGGCCTCTTCATCAAAATCTACATAGACGGCCTGGACATGGCCCGGCGCAATCGACTTGGCATATTGAAGTGCGGCGACAACGCCTCGATGGATGCCTGAAATCGGCACGATAACGGCGTGCTTAATCGGACGAAGGTCTTCGAGTCCTTCCGTCGAGAGTTGTTTAGCAACACCGACATAGTGTTTGTGAATGGCGCGAAACATGAAAACAAGCAGCGGAACTACAACTACTACTATCCACGCGCCGTGTATGAACTTAGTGGCAATAAATACGCAGAGAACAATGAAGGTAGCGATCGCGCCTATCGCATTAATGACAATGGATTTTTTCCAGTGCGAACTGTCTGTGACCTCGTCGGTGACAAAAGTCGAGCCGCGCTGATCAGAAGCCTCGAGTTCGGCGTCAGGCAACGACTCAGCATCTACAGTACTTTGAGTGTAGTGGATGTCGTCCCCACGCCGTTTATTACCGTTTCTCTTCACAGATTGCGCGCGCTCTTTGAGCCAGTGTCGAACCATTCCCGACTGCGAAAGAGTGAAGGAGAGAAAAACTCCAACAGCATAAAGAGGAATGAGCCGGCTGGTGTCGCCGCCGAACGCGATAACAAGAATGCTGGCGAAAATTGCCAACATCAGGATTCCATTTGAGAAGACCAACTTGTCTCCTCGGGTTGCGAACTGGCGCGGCAGGAAACGATCACGCGCGAGTAAACTGCCGAGCCGTGGGAAGTCAGCAAATGACGTGTTGGCTGCTAAAACCAGAATCAACGCCGTGGCGATCTGGACCACGTAGTAGAACCAGGCCATCGGCCCAGTGAACATGATTCGCGCAAACTGGGAAATAACCGTTTCATGCTCATGCGGATGTACGCCGTAGAGATATGCGAGAACGCTCGTCCCTAAGAACATCGTGGTCAGTAGCGCGGCCATTATGACGAGCGTTGTTGCGGCGTTCTTAGCCTCGGGCTTTTTGAATGCGGGTACACCGTTAGAGATAGCTTCGATACCTGTTAATGCAGCGCAACCGTTGGAGAAAGCTCCCAGCAGTAAAAAGAGTGTTAACGGCTGGATCTTGTATCCCTCCGCGGTCTTGATTTCCTCAGCGCCAGGAATCGGCGCCGCCCCACCGTACGTGTAATAGCTGAAGAGCCCGTAACCAATCATGAAGAGAAAACTGATGAGGAATGCGTAAGTGGGCGCCGCGAAAAGCGCGCCTGATTCTCTTACGCCGCGCAAGTTGGCCAGGGCAATGAAAGCGATGCAAATCAGACAGAGCAAAACCTTGTGATCGTCGAGCCATGCGTAACGGGTTCCCTGCATCATCGAAGTGATGGCCGCCACACCTGCTGCAATCGAAACGGCAACGGTCAGCACATAGTCAACCAGTAGTGCGGCCCCGGCGACCAAACCCGCATTCGTACCAAGATTCTCTTTAGCAACAATGTAAGCGCCGCCGCCCGATGGATAGGCGTGGATGGTTTGCCGATAGCTGATCGCGACGATGACAAGGAGCACGCCAATGCCGATAGAAACCGGTACGACGTACTTAAACGCGCCTGCCTGCCCATATGCCACGGCGACCGCGAGCACGAGCAGGATTTCTTCAGTGGCATAAGCTGTGGAAGAGAGCGCGTCAGAAGAAAAAACAGCTAAAGCTGTTTTCTTTGAGAGACGCTCGTGAGCTGCCTGTTCTGTCCTTAATGCTCGACCAATGATAAAACGTTTGAGTTCTGCGGCCACTACTGTTGTTCCTCCCGGACTGTGATCTGCCAGCGCGCTGCGATTGGGAGTTCGTCACGATCGACATCTGTGATCGTGAGTTTTCGCCTCGGGGGGACTTTGCCTTCCTTCCACAGGTAATCGCCTAATACGCGTTGAGCCTGGGTTGTCCAAAACGAGTTCTCGGGAGGAAGTTTTCGTCTGGTCATGCGCTCGACATATCCGACAGCTTCATCATCAATTTCCACCAGCACCTCATGCTCGCTTCCGGTGGGACTCTTGACTATGAAGCGGCGTTCGTTGGCTTCTCGCTGAGCACCTTCCGAATCCATGATCGTGAAACCATTCATCGTGATGATTTGAATCAGTGGTCCTGCTGAAATCTCTGCCGGAGATGGCGCAGCAGATGCGGACATACGTGGTTGTTTTGCAAGGGCCGCGGCCACGGCATTGCGCAAGATCTCCGGGGTCATGGGCTTGCGCACGAAGTCGGTAGCGCCGAGCTTCATCGCATCAACTGCCAGTTCAATCGACGCGTATGCTGTCGCCATGATGACGCGTGCAGTAGCATCGCGTTCATTGATGTGACGTAGTGTTTCGAGGCCGTCCATGCCGGGCATTCGCTGATCCAGCAACACCGCATCCCACGCTGACCCGTCACCAAACGCTTCCAGGCCTCGCTCACCGTCTCCTGCCTCGCCAACTTCGTAACCGGCCGCGTGTAGTGTCAGGCGCGTTACGCGGCGAATATTTTCTTCGTCGTCAATGATCAGAATCCGCTTGCTCATTTACTGACTTCCTTTCCTGCGGCGTTTTCAAATACTTCGGCCGCTAGCGGCAGCGTGAAGGTGAAGGTTGACCCTCGACCAACTTGCGATTGCACGCTGATCTGCCCGCCGTGAGCTTCCACAATGGATTTCGAGATCGTCAGTCCCAGGCCTGCTCCCCCTGT
This sequence comes from Pyrinomonadaceae bacterium, assembly GCA_035553235.1. Lineage (GTDB taxonomy): Bacteria > Acidobacteriota > Blastocatellia > Pyrinomonadales > Pyrinomonadaceae > PSRF01. The sequence goes on from DATNDM010000665.1 coordinate 3,591, forward strand.
GGGCGCGTCGGGAACCTGTACGAACTTGTCGAAGACGTGAGGCAGATACTCGGTTGGTATGCCGCTGCCCGTATCGGCAACGGAAATAGCGACATGATTGTCGCGCTGTTCGGCACTGATCGTGATTTCACCATTTTTTGTATGTCGCAGCGCGTTGATGACCAGATTGCTGATCACGCGTTCTATCTGCAACCTGTCGATCAAGACCCATGGGAGATCAAGGGGGGCATCGACACTCAACTTAAGGTCTTTCGCTTCGACCTGCGGGCGCAATTCCTCGACAGCCGTAGTCAGTAAGTCTCGCGCACTGATCGCGGCGAGCTGAGGCTGGCTTTCACCAGCTTCGATCCTGGAAAGATCGAGCAGATCCCTCATCAGTTTATCCAGACGCTCACAATCCTGGCGGCAGGCTTGAAGCACTTCATTTTGCTGATCAGTCAACTCTCCAAGAGCGCCTTCGAGCAGCAGATGAACACCCATCTGCACGCTGGTTAGAGGCGTGCGAAGTTCGTGCGAAGCAGTGGCTATAAATTCTGATTTGAGACGATCGATCTCGCGCAGGTGAGTGATGTCTTCGAGGATGGTGACCGCGCCGAGCAAGTGATGGCCGTTGTCTCTCATGGGCGTGGTGCGCAACCGAAACGCTCTTTCCGAACCGTCAACCGCGAGCGGCAAAACTGATGACATTCCTTCGCCCGCTACTGGACGCTGCGACTCCAGCGCTTCGGCAACAGCACCCGCGATCCGAACATCCCGCGCCACTTCGCCGACGTGCTTACCGGTGTTTTCTTTTTCGGAGCCGAATATCTCTTCGGCGGCAGGATTCAGTTTGGTCACACATCCTTCGCCATCTGTGACAAGCACCGGATCGTAAAGAGAATCGATGGCCGCTTCAGTGGTCTGCTGGGCCACCAGAAGCTTTCCCATATCAGAACTGCGCAGTTGCCGAATGCGCTCAGCCATACGGTTATATTCGGCAGCGAGTACGCCAACTTCATCTCGAGAGGACACCGACACTTTTGCATTCAGATCACCGCCGGCCATCCTGGCGGTGCTGGCAGTAAGCTGGCGCAGGGGTTCGACTATTCGGTTTGCGAGAAAGAAGGCGAGCAAAGTCCCGGCAACGATCAATAGGCCCGCAATAAGCAGTGTGCGATAAAACCATAATTGAGCCACGCCGGCGGCAGCCTCCGACTTGCCAAGCATGGCGCGTTGGTTGAGTTGCAGCAGGCGTTCACATTCGGCGCGCAACTTGTTGAACTGCGGTTCGAGGCGAGTGAAGTACTCATCACGTTCAGCAAGTTCTTCACCACTGGCATTTTCACGACCGACAACTCTGTTCATAAAGCCGTCGAACATCTGGTAATAGGTATCGCGGTCGCGACGAATTGCCTCGATAGCCTCAGGTTCGCCAACCTCCGTGATGTTGTGGGCTGCCTTCTGAAAATTCGCGTCAAAGCGTGCTCGATGCTCGCGAAGTTGGACCATTGCTTTGTCACGCGCACCGAGCAGCGCAAACAAGGCGGCGGAATCCTGGCGCTCGAGACTCTCTTTCATTTCCTGGGCCGCAACGACTGAATCGTAGTTATTCGAGATTATGCGGCGCGAGACGCCGCCCATCTCACGCAAACGCCAGGCGCTCCATCCCCCCAGCACAATGAGAGCGGTCACGAAGATCAGGTAACTGAGTAAAAGTTTGAGTCTTAAACCCATAAAGAAAGCTTTGATTTCTCTGTGCAACCTCTGTGTTCTCTGTGTCTGTGGTTAAAGAGTTGTTCGTAAAAACAACCACAGAGACACAGAGAACACAGAGGTTGCACAGAGAAGAGCCTTTTCGGGCAAAGCGCTTTCAGGCTCCGCTTGTATCCTCCTTTGCGCTACTGTCGTTGTCCGGTGTTTCCAACGGCACCACCTGCACAGTCGCATCTCGCACTTCGTCAAGAAAACGGTTGATGATTGAGCCGTGCAACAGAATGTCCCAGCGCGAGCGTGAGGTCTGGCCGAAAACAACATGCGTGATGCCTTCTCGTCTCGCAAAATCGATCAAGGCATCTGCGACACGTCGGGATTTCAACTTAACTACTTTTGCTCCGAGCTCTTCCGCAAACCGAATGTTTTCCTGTAACGCCGCATAGTCCACCGGCTTGATCCGGCCGGGTTCTTCGTAAGGTGTTTCCACGTACACGGCATACCAATCACTAGCCAGACGTCCGGCGATGCGTGATCCCAAACGAAGCAATTTCTTGGCACTGCCACGAGAGGCAATCGCCACCATCACCTTTTCAGGAATGACGGCCTGGTCCAGTCCTTCTCGTTCACGATAATCGTGCGATTTCGTGGCCTGATCCGTCGCCGCTTGCCTGAGCGCCAGCTCGCGTAGAGCGGAGAGATTTCCCTTACGGAAAAAATTGTTCAGGGCCTGTTCGATCTTCACCACGTCGTAAATCTTTCCTTGTCGCAGACGCGTGCGCAGCGTGTCGACAGAGACATCGACATTTACAACCTCGTCTGCCCGTCTCAGAAAATGGTCCGGGACCGTCTCGCGCACACGCACTCCCGTCGTGCGGGTGACCACATCATTTAGCGATTCCAGGTGCTGAATATTTACAGCGGTGATTACTGAGATACCGGCGTTGAGTAGATCCAGCACGTCCTGATAACGTTTGCGATTCTTCGAGCCCGGAACGTTGGTGTGGGCAAGTTCATCGACGATGGCAATGGCAGGATGGCGTGCGATCACGGCATCGACGTCCAACTCTTCAATGGTTACACCACGGTATTCAATACGGCGCATCGGCACACGTTCAAGATCGCCAATCATGGCTTTCGTATCTTCGCGACCGTGTGTTTCCACTATCGCCACGACAATGTCTACGCCTTGCTTTTTGAGGAGGTGAGCATCAGCGAGCATTTGATAGGTCTTACCGACACCGGGGGCCGCGCCGATATAAACGCGCAAGCTCGGTTTCTCGCCGCTTTTTAGTTTGGCGAGCAGCGCTTCCGGCGATGGCCTTTTCAGTTCTGTAGTCATCACATCTATCGAAATCACTCATGGCCTCGTTGAGAGAGGAAACTTCTGATCCAGATCGAGATTGAGCTCCAGCACGTTTACGCGCGGCTCTCCTAAAAACCCGAATTGCCTT
>DATNDM010000666.1:0-8913 GCA_035553235.1 Pyrinomonadaceae bacterium
GAGCGATACATTCATCTTTCCTTCAGCATCATCAAAGATCCGGAGTGCAATGATCTTCGGCGCGAGATAGTCGGCGTCTTCTTTGGTGTCGTCACGCGCAACACCCAACAAAACGACGAGACCATTTCCGATCTCGCCGACAACTTCTCCATCGATCGTGACGCTCGCATGCGTCACTCTTTGCACTACAGCGCGCATTGGTGCTATTTCTTTGGCGGCCTGGACGGCCTAATCTCAACGCGGCTCGGCAGGCTGCGCTCTGGAAACTCAAGCAGATCCATCACCACTTGCGCGATATCGTTTGGTTGCAGTTGCCAACTCTGTTCAGCGCTCGGCTGATCGCCGCCAAAGTGAGTATTTACTGAGCCCGGCATGATGTAGCTGACCTTTATATGATCCTGCCTGACTTCCTGCATCAACGCTTCGCTGAAGCCGTTCAACCCAAACTTCGAGGCGTTGTAGGCAGCCATTTGTGGGTGTGGATTCGCGCCCGCGAGCGAGGAGATGTTGATTATGTAACCGCCGCCGCGTTGCTTCATGAGCGGAATGGCTTCGTGGCAGCAGTAGAAGACTCCAAACACGTTTGTTTCGAGAACAGCGCGGAAATCTTCGACGCTCATCGATTCTACTGAAGCGAAGATGCCCACGCCGGCGTTGTTGATGAGGATGTCGAGACCGCCAAACTCTTTTGCGACTTCAGCGACGACGGACTTCACCTGTTCGTAATCACGAACATCGCAAACATAACCGGCGGCAGTACCGGCACCGAGCTTCTTCAGCTCCGCGACAGTTCTACCGATCTCATCATCATTACGTGCGGTGATCGCAACACCAGCACCAGCACTCACCAGCGACTCGGCAATCGCACGGCCAATACCCTTCGTCCCACCCGTAACAATCGCTATCTTGTTTGAAAGATCTATAGCCATAACATTTCTTCTTGATCACAAAAGGCACAAACTAGTGCCCGTAAAATGCACAAAAGAGTTGACGCTTCAGCCCAGAAAAGTCTTTGTGCCTTTTCGTGGCTAAACTTACCCCTTCAACTTTGCGCGCAAACGCTCATTCACAACCTTCGGATTCGCCTTTCCCTTCGACGCCTTAATCACCTGACCGACGAAAAACCCAAACAACGCGTCTTTCCCTGCTCGATAACTCGCAAGCGCATCCGGATTCGCCGCCATCACGCCATCAATCAGTGCATCGATCTCGCCAGTATCACTCACCTGGACCAACCCTTGCTCCTCAATAATCGCCTGCGCGGACTTGCCGCTCTTGAACATTTCGACCAGCACGTCTTTCCCCTGCTTGCCGCTAATCTTTCCCTCGTCGATCAACTTCACAAGCGCCGCAAGCTCCTTCGCAGGAATCGGCGAATCAGCTGCCGTCACGCCCTTCGCTTCGAGCTCTCGCAACAACTCGGACCGAATCCAGTTAGCCGTAGCGCGCGGATTGCCTGACGCCTCCGCCGCTTCTTCGTAGTAATCAGCCAGCGCCCGGTCCGAAACGAGTTGCGATGCGTCCGCATAACTCAGCCCATACTGTTCACTGAAACGCTTCCGCCGTTGCTCAGGCAATTCCGGCATCGCGCTGCGCACTTCTTCAACAAACTCCGCCGACACGATCAGCGGCTGCAAATCCGGCTCGGGAAAATAGCGGTAATCGTGTGCCTCCTCTTTCGAACGCATCACACGCGTTTCCAGCGCGCGATCATCCCAGAGCCGCGTCTCCTGAGCGATACGTCCACCGGATTCGAGCACCTGAATGTGTCTTGCGACTTCAAACTCGATCGCACGTTGCATGAACCGAACCGAATTCAAGTTCTTCAACTCGACCTTGGTTCCGAACTTGTCATCGCCCACACGCCGTACGGACACATTCGCTTCACAACGAAGGTTGCCCTTCTCCATGTCAGCTTCCGACGCACCAACCCACTGCAATGCGCGTCGCACATGATTGACGTAATCGTACGCTTCCCACGACGAGCGAAAGTCAGGCTCAGTAACGATCTCAGCGAGCGGCACACCCGCGCGATTCAGATCGATATAGGAATAACGATCGACGTTCGGCAGTCCTTCATGCACGTTCTTGCCGGCGTCCTCTTCCAGATGCAGTCTCGTGATCCGGATCTTTTTCGGTCGCCACTCGACGGGATGCCCGGCTTCGTCACGCTCGGCAGTCATGATCTCGAGCTCGCCGTTCGCCGAGAATGGTTGATCGTATTGCGAGATCTGGTACCCCTTCGGCAGGTCCGGATAGAAGTAATTCTTCCGCGCAAAGATCGACTGGTGATTGATGTGCAACCCGAGTGCGAGAGCCGCACGCGCGCCAAGCTCCACCGCACGTCGATTCAAAACGGGCAGTGCGCCAGGTAGTCCAAGACAAGTCGGACACGTGTTCGCGTTTGGCTCATCACCAAAACGCGTTGCGCAGCCGCAGAAGATTTTTGACTCCGTGCTCAGTTGAGCATGAATTTCGAGTCCGATAATTGTTTCCCAGGTCATCTAAGCTTTGCCTTAAAAGTCAGAAATCACTGTTGGATCGGGTCAGTACAGGGAGCGGTGGCGACCTGGTCAAACCATAGGAGTCAACAACGTTGGAGTATCGCATGCTGATCACTGGACCAGGTCGCTACCGCTCCCTGTACTGACCCGATCCAAGCGCCATGCCCGAGTTTTGAGGAAAGCCGGTCATCTATGTGATCCGCGTCCGCCATGAGACGGCCGTGAGTTAACACGCACTCCCGGCGCAACGAACGTGGGCCGTCGATGTCCGTCGAACACTGGAAAGGGTGTTATCGGCGTCGCCAGAAACCCGTCAAACGGTGAAGATCGAAAGCGCCCAAACCGATTGAAGCGTCCATCAAAGCCGCCAAAACCAAAACCGTCAAAAGCCGAAAACCCGCCGAACGAAGATGAGAACCAGACGTCGTCCTGACGTTGGCGCTGAGACCCGAACTGTGCCTCGCTTTCAGCACGCAAAGCCTTGGCGCGACTGCGCCAGTAAGCTTCTTCCTGCGCGCGCATGCTGCGCACCTGGTCCAGTGTGCGGTCCTGAATCTCCGCGGCCTCGCGCCGGCGTTCTTCGGCGGAAGGCAGTCCCAGCTCCTTGCGTTCTTTCTCGTATGCCAGTTCGCTGTCGACACGTGCTTTGCGATAGACCTCGAGGTCCTGGTTCGTGATCGAACGACCGGCGCGTTTTTGCGGTGCTGGTGGAACGACGTTTGGCGCCGCATCAGCCTTCTGCAACAACGCTCCAGTCGGCTGGCCGTTCGCGCGTTCGGTTGCCGCAATGTCGACGGTGTTCAGCTGGATGGTCACTTGAAAGCCGTTGCTGACGGCGTAAGTCAACGTTGAGTTTGTGACGGTAAACTCGTTGGGAATTTCAACACGGCGTCCGTCACGCATGACAACCGTGTAGGCGTTAACCGCGGAAACAGTCAGCGCCAAAAACACTACGACAAAGAAACCTCGCCTTAAAGTCATTGCCCCACACCTCGTATTTGTAAGTCTTGGGCAATAGTATACGTTAACAGCCACGGACGGACGAACACGTCAGACCTGTGTTTACCCGTCAAATCCGAGGCTAAAAAAATCTTTGCAACGGGACGCCCTCTTTGATATACATGCGGCGCACCAAATCGAAAACACCTGGTCATTGACAGGCGCGTCTCCCGGCTCAGCCTTGGGCGGAGCGCCGCTCGGTTCCAAACCTTCCACAGAGGAGCGAGTAAAGAATGGCAAAGACGGTTTGTAAGATTTTGGGAGTCGTGTTTCTGCTGGTGGGTATCTGCGGATTTGTTCTTCCACATTTACTCGGCGCGCACCTTACGCCTGCACACAATGCGGTTCACATCGTGTCGGGCATCATCGCTTTATATTTCGGCTTCGCCGGGACTTTATCCGGAGCTAAGATCTTTGCGCTTGTGTTCGGCGTGGTTTATCTCGCGCTTGGCATTTTAGGAATGGCGCTGGGCACAGGTGCGGAACGCCTGTGGATGGTTGGTCCGCTCGAGTTCGGCCAGTCCGACCACGGCATTCACCTCCTGCTTGGCGTAATCTTTCTTGCGGGCGGCCTGTTTACTAAAACCGCCGATTAGTCTCGCTTTCAGGTTGCAAGGGCGAGTTCCTGTAAGTGGCGCACTCGCGTCCTTGATCTCCAAACCCTTGCAACCTGAGCCAGGGATCTGACGGCCTCAAGAACGGATCGGGTCGTGGACGGGCGTGACGCGTGGTCCTCCCGTCACTGGATGCGCGTCTACCAGAACTCTTATTTCAAATACATTCTCTAAGATCTCCGGCCTGAGCACTTCTGCTGGTCTACCGTAGTGCACTGGCTTGCCTTGTTTCATCAACAGAATGTTATTGGCAAACTGCGCGGCGAGATTGATGTCGTGCGTGACGACGAGTGCTGCCGTCTGATGCTGGTCGCAGCGATTTCTGACCAGACTCAGCAACGTCGACTGGTGCGAAAGATCGAGATTCGCGGTGGGCTCATCGAGCAGGAGGATGGGTGCTTCGGTTGCGAGCGCGCGGGCCATGAGAGCGCGTTGTCTTTCACCGCCGGACAGTTCATTCATCAATCGCGCACTGAGTTCGCTCAGCTCAGTTTCACGCAAGACTGATTCAGCGATGTTGAGGTCGCGTTCCGTTTCCCAGCCCCAACCGGTGTGCGTGGCCCAGGCAAAGCGACCACCTAGCACAAACTCGAGGACAGTAACGGGAAAGCGAAGTTCGGCTTCCTGAGCGACGACGGCGATCTTTCGTGAGATGCTGCGCCGACTGAGTTGATTTATCGGTTGGCCGTCGATGAGTACTGTGCCGGATGCAGGTTGCAGCTGGCCATTAAGTGTGCGGAGGAGAGTTGATTTGCCGGCGCCGTTCGGTCCGATGATGGCCGTGATCTCAGCTTCTTTGAGCGACAACGAGACACCAGCCACCGCAACCCGATGGTCGTATCTGACAGTTAGATCACGTGCATCCAGCATCTTGTTAATCCTGAGCAATCTTGTAAATCATGGTAGACGTGTGAACAAGACTTACTTGATCTCACAAGAAATTCATACTCGCCTCAACAAGTAGATAAACAACGGCGCGCCTATCAGGGCCGTGATTGCGCCGACCGGCAACTCGCGGGGCGCGATGATCGTGCGTGCCACCGTATCGGCAATAATCACAAACAACGCACCGCCAAGCGCTGCCGCCGGAATACTGATCCGGTTGTCACTACCCAATGAAAGCCTCGCGAGATGTGGCACGACGAGGCCGACGTAGCCAACCGATCCGCTCGCCGCCACCGAACTTCCCACCAACAAACTCGCCACGAGAAAAACCACGATGCGCACGCGCCCCACTTCAACACCGAGATCAAAAGCATCCCTCTCGCCCAGCATCAACAAGTTCAACGAGCGCGCGTTCAGCGTCAACGCCAACGTCCCCGCAATCGCGACCACGATTGTCACGGGCAACAATGCCTTGCTCGCGCCCGACAAATCGCCGAGTAACCAAAACGTGAACGAACGGATCCGCGTCGCATCCATCATGACGGTGACAAACACGATCACAGAGGAAAGAAATGTCGTGACGATCACGCCGGCGAGAATCAACCGCTCCGGCGTTGCGCCTGCACGTCCGCGTGCGAGCCGGTAAACCGCAAATGTGGCAACAAGTGCTCCGCTGAACGCGAGGATCGGTCGCGTCCATTCCATCGCACCAAAGAACACCAGCGCGATCATCGTTCCCACAGCCGCGCCATTCGAAATACCGAGCAGATACGGCTCGGCTAGCGGATTTCGCAGCAGCGCTTGATAACCCGCGCCCGCTGTTGCCAGCGAACCACCTACTGCGGCCGCCAACAGGATTCGCGGCAAACGAATCTGAAACAGAATGTCGAACTGATCCTGGCTGAGGCCGCACGCGCTCGTTCCAAAAGACGCAAGCGCACACAGCGAAGCACGCAATGGCAACGGTTCACTGCCAAGCAGCGACATCAACACGATCGCAAGCACCAACAACGCTGCCAGCACCGCACATGCAAGCACAGTCTTGCGGAGCGTGACTCGGTTACGTCGCGCGGGCGAGGCAATCGTTTCCGATGCGTTGCTGATCATTTTGGAAAGGCGTCAGGATGCAGCGCGCGCGCCATCTCCTCGAGGCCGTCGACGGCTCGTGGGCCAGGTCGAGCGAGGAGATCGTCGTTGATCTTGTAAACACGGCCGTGCAGCACCGCCGGTGATTGGCGCAACGCTTCGGCGACTTGTGCGTTTGCGGTCCCCATCGAGCCGCCGGTCGGCAGAATGATGGCTTCGGGCCGCGCGGCCAGCGCCGACTCGTTGCTGTACCTGGGCCACGCACCCGGAACATCGGCTGTGACTGACGCTCCTCCAGCCCGGCGCATCAGATCGGTGACAAAAGAATCGTGCCCCGCTGTGTAAAGCGGCTCAGCCGACACTTGATAAAAGACTCGTACCGGTGTCTTTTGCTGAACTGCCTGCGCGACCGTGTTGGTCCGCTCGCGCAGCTTCTGCACGAGTGAGTTTGCCTGATCCTTGTTGCCGACGATCTCACCGATCTGTTCGATCGATCGAAACACACCTTCGAGATCGTGCGGGTCAGTCACGTAGACCGCGATGTTCTGGCTCTGGAGTTGATTGGTGAACACTTCGAGCTGCGACGCAGTCGAGACGAGCACGACTTGCGGCTTCAACGCGATGATGCGTTCGAGACTGGGATGCAACGTGTCGCCGACTTCCGCGACCGCCTTTGCTTCGGGCGGATAGTCACAATAACTCGTGCGCCCGACCAACCGATTGCCCGCACCAACAGCAAACATGATTTCGGTAAGGTTCGGCGCGAGCGAGACCACTCGATCAACTCTCGCAGGCAAACTCACACGTCTTCCCGCGTCATCCGTAATCTCACGCGTTGCACCGTGATTTGGAGTTCCCCGGGAAGTGCAGCCTGCCAGCAGCGCACACACAACAACCGCTACACTGAGAGCAGCTAAACGGTAATCGCGACGCGCACGCACAGACCGCCCATATTAAATCATTTGTGATTTTTGTGCCTTTTTGTGGCCAACACTTTTTTCAAGTAAGATGCCTCGCGATGATCAAAACAGTGGAATGGACAAAAGACGGCGTCCGCATGCTGGACCAGCGCCTGCTGCCCTCTGAAGAAACTTACCTGATGCTCCGTTCCTACGACGAAGTCGCGGAAGCCATTCGCAAGATGGTGATTCGCGGCGCACCCGCAATCGGAGTCGCGGCCGCAATGGGAATCGCGCTCGGTGCGAGCCAGTCAGTGGGAACTTCAGTCGCCGACCTCGAAGACGACCTGCTCTACATTTGCGACGTGATGAGCAAGACTCGTCCCACCGCGGTAAATCTCTTCTGGGCCATCGAGCGCATGCGCGCGTGTTTTCAACGAAACAAAAATCTGAACGACGTCGAAGAAGTCAAGAAAGCGCTGGTTGCGGAAGCACTTGCAATTTTCGAAGAGGATATCGCTGCCAATCGCGCGATCGGGCATCACGGTGGACCACTGATTCCCGACGGCGCCACAGTGCTCACGCACTGCAACGCAGGCGCACTAGCTACAGCCGGTGACTACGGCACAGCGCTTGGTGTCATTCGCGGCGCGCGCGATGCGGGTAAAAAGGTGGCAGTAATTGCTGATGAGACGCGCCCGTTTCTCCAGGGCCTCAGGCTGACTGCGTGGGAGCTCGCAAAGGACGACATCCCCGTCACAGTGATCACCGACAACATGGCTGGTCACGTGATGAAGAGCGGCAAGGTCGATGCAGTCGTCGTCGGAGCCGATCGCATTGCTGCAAATGGCGACACGGCTAACAAGATCGGCACTTACATGGTGGCTGTGCTCGCGCGCGAACACGGCGTACCGTTCTATGTTGCGGCGCCGCTGAGTACACTCGATATGTCGCTTGCTTCAGGTGATGAGATTCCGATTGAGGAAAGGGATCCGATGGAGGTGACTCACATCCGCGATCACCAACTCGCACCGGACGGCGTGAAAGTTCATAACCCGGCGTTCGACGTGACGCCGCATCAATTCATCACGGCAATCATCACGGACAAGGGTGTGGCGAGGCCGCCTTACACAAACACTTTGAAAAATCTGTTCGAAGATCCGCGTTAATCCGCGTTCATCTGCGGCTAAAACGACTCGATTTCCACCAGTCGATCGTCCGCTGCAATCCCTCACGCAGTCCGACTTTCGATTCGTACCCGAGAAACTGCCGCGCCAGCGTAATGTCCGCGAGACTGTGCTTCACATCACCAACGCGCGGCTCCAAATACTCCGCCGTCACGTCCTGCTTCCCAGTCAGATCTTTCAACTCGGCCAGCAGTTCATTCAACGTAATGCGCTGTCCGTTGGCGACGTTGATGACCCTCCCCGACGCGCCTTCCGACGTCGCGGCACTCAGGTTCGCAGTGACAACGTTGTCGATGTAAGTAAAATCGCGCGACTGCTCGCCATCTCCGTAAATCACTGGCCGCTCACCCGACAGCAGCGAGCTGATGAAACGCGAGACGACTCCCGAATACTGCGAACCCGGATCCTGTCGCGGTCCAAACACGTTGAAGTAACGCAGCGAGACCGTTTCCAATCCGTAAACGCGCGTGAAAACCTGGCAGTAATACTCGCCGACGAGTTTCGCGACAGCATAAGGCGACAACGGATCGGGCAGCATCTGCTCTGACTTCGGCAGGGTCGGCTGATCGCCATACGCCGAACTTGAAGCGGCATAGACCACACGCTTCACGTGCTGATCTCGAGCCGCGAGGAGCAAGGAAAACGTACCATCCACTGACGCGACGTGAGTTTGCTTCGGCGCTTCGACCGAACGCGGGACGGAAGGAATCGCGGCTTCGTGAAAAACTACTTCGACGCC
>DATNDM010000667.1:0-3304 GCA_035553235.1 Pyrinomonadaceae bacterium
CGACGGCCCCCGCATCGCGACGAGTGCGAGTTTGTTCAAGACGCTCGACCTGGTGTGCACGCACTGATTCGTCGATGACGAGGATCGGAAGCCCAGCAGGCTCATCCGTCATCGTGTACTTGTTGACGCCGACGATCACCTGCTCGCCGCGCTCCACCGCTTTCTGGTACTGGTAAGCCGAATCCTGGATCTCACGTTGCGGGAATCCTTTTTCGATAGCTGAAACCATGCCGCCCATCGCGTCGATTTTGCGGAAGTAGTCCATCGCTTCCTGTTCCATCTTTTCCGTCAACGACTCGAGGAAGTAGGAGCCGCCGAGTGGATCGACTGTATTCGCCACGCCGGTTTCTTCCGCGATGATCTGTTGCGTGCGCAGCGCGATGAGTGCGGCGCGATCCGTTGGCAATGCGAGTGCTTCGTCGTAAGCGTCAGTGTGCAGACTCTGCGTGCCGCCGAGTACGCCGGCGAGTGCCTGGATCGCGACGCGAACGATGTTGTTGAGTGGTTGTTGGACCGTTAGCGAAACGCCCGCAGTCTGAGTGTGAAAACGCATCTGAAGCGTGCGTTCGTAGTTGCTGCCGAAGCGTCGCTTCATCTCGCGCGCCCAGATGCGACGTGCCGCGCGATACTTCGCGATCTCTTCGAAGAAATCGTTGTGCGCATTGAAAAAGAAAGACATGCGCGGCACGAAGCGATCGATGTCCAAACCAGCGTCAACGCCCCATTGCACATACTCGATGCCGTCGCGCAATGTGAACGCGAGCTCCTGCACGGCAGTCGCGCCGGCTTCACGGATGTGATAGCCGCTGACTGAAACGGGGTTGTAGCGTGGCACGTGTTCTGTGCAAAAGCCGAACGTATCGATCACCAGCTTCATCGCCGGTTTGATCGGATAAATCCACTCTTTCTGCGCGATGTATTCCTTCAGGATGTCGTTCTGAAGCGTGCCCGAGATCTTGTCCCAACGCGCTCCCTGCTTTTCCGCTACGACGAGATACATCGCGAGCAGAACTGATGCGGGCGCGTTGATAGTCTGAGAAACCGTCACTTGTTCGAGCGGAATTCCGTCGAAGAGAACTTCCATGTCGGTGAGCGACGACACTGCTACACCACACTTGCCGACTTCACCTTCAGACAACGGCGAGTCAGCGTCGTAGCCCATCAGCGTGGGGAGATCGTAGGCGACTGAGAGGCCGGTCTGGCCTTGTTTCATCAGGTATTTGAAGCGCGCGTTCGTCTCTTCGGGCGTGCTGAAACCGGCAAACTGGCGCATGGTCCAGAGCTTGCCGCGATAGCCGGTCGCATGGATGCCGCGTGTGTAGGGAAACTCACCTGGGACCGAAATGTCGCGAGCGTAGTCGAGAGCTTCAATATCGTCGGGCGTGTAGAGGCGTTCGACTTCTTCGAGTGAGACGCTTTGAAAACTTTTCTTTCGTTCAGGTGGGCTTTCTTTTGTTGGCATCGCTCGCATATTAGCAAATCAGTTACTAAAAGGCACAAAAGGGAACAATGAGAATCAGTAAAAGACGCTCACTTTGTGCTTTTTGTGCTTCTTTGTGGCTAAGAGGGGAGCGCGGCTGCGATGGCAGTCACAGCCGCGCCAACACGGAAGGGTTTAACCCGGTTGCGTGGATGTCGAGCAGAGAAAAACTAGTGGCAGGTGTCGGCAGGCATGGAAATCGATTTCTCCGTGATTCGTCATGATTATTCAACGGGCACAACAAATTCATTGTTGCGAACCATGTTCAGACGAGCACGCGCCGCCATCTCGATGGTTCGTGGATCTGTTCGCAGTCTTTCCAACTCCGATTTCAGCGACTGGTTAACGTTGCGTAACGCCTCGACATCCGTTTGCATAGCCGTAAGCTGTTGCGCCGCAACCTGAACTTTGGCGCGAGTACGCATGTTTACCGTCACGCAAACGGCGCAAGTCGCCAGTAAAATCATTCCGAAAACTACCCAGGACGGAATTATTCCGCCGCGACGGCGGACCTCCGTACGCGTTCCGATGATTTCCATCGAGATCTGCTGCACCGAGGTCAGAGAACTAGTGCGGGGGGACACACGCTGAGACCTGATTCTTTCGTCGACCCAATAAGTATTAGCTGCCTTGCTCACCTCAACACCTCCCAGTTCCTTTGCCGTTCAGATTTTTCTCAGGTCGTACTTTCCAGCTCCATGCCAACTGCGGCAAAGGTGAAGGGCCTCCGTCCCGGCGGGCTGCCATCCCCGATGTCCCGAGTAGATTGTCATGCGCTCAGAGTTAAGAGGCTGCTTAATTGAATTCTGTGGGTTAGGCCACAATATAGGCGGCTATTGCTGACCCGCAGCCCCAACAAAATGTGCTTTACGACTTGTCAATGTGTTGCCGCTCAACAACTTAGCGGCGATATCGGCGGACTGTAGCATCGGCGCTTAAGCGTGTAAAGATATTTCTCCTCAATGCTTTAACCCTGTAAGTTGAACATTTACTTGAACTAAGCGGCGCTTAAGCAGAAATTTGGCGAACAGGCGGCGAACGGAAATCGGAGCCGAATTTTCCCGCAAAGACGCAAAGTGCTTCGGAATTCTATCCGGTCTGGCTTTGCACAAAAGGTCGGTGACATTGCTTTTCTCTGCGCCACCTCTGCGTTCTCTGCGTCTCTGCGGTGAGTTATTGCTGAATTAGTTAACCGCGGAGACGCAGAGAACGCCGAGGTGGCGCAGAGAAATCAATAATTCGGCATTTTTTGTGCAAAGCCATCCGGTCTCCTTTGCGTCTTTGCGGGAGCGATTTGTAAAACATTGTTGACAGTTATGAGTTCGGTAACTAGACTCGTAAACCGCGGGCGACAAGTAATCAGCCTGCTGCCCTGCGGCCTCATTTAAAAGGATCCCACAGATTTCAAGCACACTAAGGAAGGGTATGGATGTCTGACTCTTCGGTAAGCCCGGATGCCCCTGTCTCCGAGTCGGGTTCTTCGCAACTACCTATCAGTTCGATCGTACGTGCTGTCTGCCAGGCCGCGAGCGGCGGTCCGGACCTGCTTTACGAAGTCATGATCAAAATGAGCCTGATGGTGGAGGCGACGGCGCCCACCTACGGCTTATCGATCTGGGCGACATCCGATGCAGGTAAGGCGACACTCCGCTGGGCCGAAGGTCTTGAGGAGCAGGAAATCGCAAACGGCGAACGAGCAGTCCAGGAGATCTTCTCAAACAAAGGACAACCGCAACCCGCCGCGGAAGGCGATCGCGCGATTTGCCTGTTGCTCGCACTCCCCTCACCGACGCGCGAAGGCGCGGCGCTTTATGGACGTTGTGT
>DATNDM010000668.1:0-5619 GCA_035553235.1 Pyrinomonadaceae bacterium
AGGGCAGCGCTTCATCTTGTTGAGAGCTCAAGGCGGGTTTGCCCGAAAAATCTGATTTCTCTGTGCAACCTCTGTGTTCTCTGTGTCTCTGTGGTTGTTTTTACGGAGAACTCCCTAACCGCAGAGACACAGAGAACACAGAGGTTGCACAGAGAAGAAGTTCGATATCCACTTTTCAAGCAAAGCCAGTTCAAGCGTTAGCTTGGTCTGAACAAACAGTCGGAAAGATTATCGGAAAGGCCACGCGCGCTCAAGCTCTAATCGGCTTTCCGCAACGGCCGCAGAACTTTGTCCCGGCAGGATAGCTGCTGCTGCATCCGCTACAGAAGACCTCGACCGGTTTCGGCGCGCGCCAGTCGAGCGATGCCGTCGTGATCGGAATCCCACAGCGTCCGCAGAATTTCGTGCCGGCGGGATACTCCTGACGGCATTGAGCGCAGGTGACTCCACCGGACGTCGCCGGTGAGGCTTGCAGTCCACCCGTTACGGGTTGAAAGATCGTATTGCCGCAACGGCCACAGAACTTCACGCCTTCCGCAAAACGCGAGTGACACTTCGTACACATCACGACGGCGAGCGTCGTCGAGTGTGCGCCATGTTTACTATCGAGACTCCCACCGCGCGAGGGCGTCAGTTGATTACTCGACACACCGATCTTCAGTTGCGCTTCGATGATCTGCTCCGCGATGTCACCGCGGATCTCGATCACGCGCTCGTCATCCGGCTCACCCAACTTCGACACACGCAGCACGTGTTGTCCAGGCGCAATCGACGTCAGAATCACACGTCCTGATCGACCGACACTTCCATACCGCTCGTCGTCAACATAAACTTCCGCACCGGACGGCGCCATGATCACGAGTCGCGAATCTCCTCGTTTAGCCGTATCGGAATTCACCGAGACTGCACTGGCAAAACTCTCGAACCACTCGCTCGCGCTCGACGGCCGGTCGTTAACCTCTTTGGCGAGCGCCTTCATGATCGACGTTTCGACTTCGTCGCTGATGTCTGATCTCAGACTCGAAAGCGGCGGCGGCATTTGCGTCAACTTTTGTGCGATCAGTTGCGTGATGTTGCCGGTGAATGGCGGCCGTCCGCCGAGCATGTGATAAGCGATCGTTCCGAGTGCGTAGATGTCGGCGCGCGCGTCGAGCTGATGGTCGGGTTGCATCTGTTCCGGCGCCATGTATTCGGGCGTGCCGATGATTCCTCGCGATGCCGGACCGCTGGCTGAAGTGACGTCGGAACGATCAGCGTTGACGATCTTCGCCAATCCGAAGTCGCCGACTTTCACGAACCCATCCTCGCCGCCGGTCTTTCGCTTCTGTTGCATCAGGAAGATGTTCGCCGGCTTCAGATCGCGGTGCAGAATGCCGACGTCGTGCGCTGCTTCGACGCCCGCGACAACCTGCTGCATGATTGTCGCCGCTCGCTGTGGATTGACAGTGCCTTCACGACGCAGCAGGTGATAGAGCGTCTCGCCTTGCACGTATTCCATCACGAGAAAGAACACGCCGTCAGCGCTCTTGCCGAAGTCAGTCACGTCAACGACGTTGGGATGGCGAATCGACGCGGCGGCGCGTGCTTCACGTTCGAAGCGAGCGATCGCTTCACCTTCCTGTAAGTCTTCGTCGTTGAGAATGTCGGGCCGGACGGTTTTGACTGCGACCTGACGCGTGAGCAGGTTCTGATCGCGTGCGAGATAAACCTGACCCATCGCGCCGCGGCCGAGACGTTTTTCGAGCAGGTAACGCGAGGCAAGCAGCCGCCCGCCGGGCAGCGTGTTTTTGGTGCCGACTTGATCCTGCGGGCAGAGTTCCACGTCGTCTTCAAAGCACACTTCACAACGTGGACACTCGCGCATGAGCCGGGATTCTAGCAGAGATTATCGGTGCCTAAAGCTATGCGAGATCCGCACAACATGCGGAACAGCGCTTCGCCGCCAGCGGAATCGCCGTTAGACACAGCGGACAATCTTTCGTGTTTGCCGGCGGTGGCGGAGCAGCGTGCAGGCGATTGATGGCCTTAACCATCAGGAAAACCACCAGCGCGATGATCAGAAAAGTGATGACGTCATTGATCAGCTGGCCGTACGCAATCACCGGCACTCCTTTCGCCTTCGCGTCAGCGATTGATGCCGGATGCTGCCCCGAAAGGTCGATGAAGAGACTGGAAAAATCGACTTTGCCGAGCGCTAATCCGATCGGCGGCATGATGACGCTCTCGACCAGCGTCGTAACGATTTTTCCGAAGGCCGTGCCGATAATGACTGCAACTGCCAGGTCGATCACATTTCCACGAGCGATGAACTCTTTGAATTCTCTCCACATAGTTGTGTTCTCCTGTTGTTAGTCAGTGACAGTTCTTCGCTGTTTTGAAACCGGCTTTTTCTGCTTCTGCTGCTGTCTTGAAAGTTACCTTGTTTGCCGCGCTGATTTCCTTTTCCGATGCGCAGCCGTTCGGATAATAGGTTTTTGATTTCTTGTCGGCAACGATCTCCGCAGGCTTCTGTGTGCCTGGCGGCGTAACGCTCGCTTCAACAAGTGAATCCTGCTCTTCTTTAGCTTGCCTTCGCTGCGCAACGAGATCGTCGGCGGCACTGTCCGTTAACCGAAAGCTTGGTCCGCCTGCGACTGTCGTCACTGTCAACTGAAAGTCCGCGCACCGCAGTTGCTGTCCTCGCGATTTCGACGACCAGGTTCCATCAACCTGTAACGATTCTGAGAGCTGCTTGATAAACTCGTCCGCCGTGTGCGCCTTGTACGTCTCGTCGAAACCAATCCAGATGGACGTGAGCTTGTCGTCAACAAGATCGAGCGAGATGCTGCGCACGCCTCCGAACTTCGACTTATCGATCGTTTCGTCAAAATACGGATTGATCGTCGTCTTTGAAACGCCGAAATGATTCGTGGATCCGAACTTCGTTTGCGGGACGTGCGCTTTAATCTGTTCTTTCGTCATGCCGAGATGAAAGCCAAGCAACTCGGGCGCAGCGGGCAGTTCACTTACTTTCTTTGTGCACTGCGCCGGCGCAGTTAAGGGCAACAGGAGGAGCAGCAGAGTAAACGACAGCGTTCGAAACATGGGCGGATTATACTTAACGCTGGACCAGTGAGCGAATGATTCGCTCGAGCATAGCCGGCTCGAACGGCGTCGAAACGTACTCGTTGCAGCCGGCCGCGAGTGCCTGTTCGCGAAACTGGTCGGCGCCGTATGCGGAGACAGCGAGAATCGGCACCGAGTCGAGCGACTTGCGGATGCGTCGCGTGGCTGAAAGGCCATCGAGTTCCGGCATCTGCATGTCCATGATGATCAGGTCGGGAGCTTCAGTCTCGGCGCGGTTGATTGCCTGAATTCCATTTTCCGCCTCGACCACACGAAAGCCTCTCCGCTCCAGCCACGTGCGCAGCAGCAGACGCGTGTCGTCAAAATCGTCGACAACTAGAATTGTGCGTGGTTCGCTCATTTGTAGATCTTGAGATGCGGGGAGGTTGGCGCAAGCGTAGCAAAAAGGCCGCGATTGGGGAACAAAAGTTTAGAGGGCTTTGCATCCGGCAAACACGCAAACCGTGCCGTCAGCGAATGATTTTCGTGGCGCAGCTTCCAATCGGGATACAAGCCGGATCGAACCCGCGAACGTCAACGGTTGCAGTGATATTGTCAAACTCGTCTGCGTCCGTTGTCGTTACTTCTATTTGGCGACCGTTTTGACCTTTCCCGATCGTTCCGCCGTTAAGCTTCCAATGGAAAGAAAGTGGTTGATAGCTTGTCGCGTTGCCTTCAATAGGCGCGGTGAATATGAAGGGCTTCGATTTATCCTGCTCTTTAGAGCATGACACTTTTATCACTGGACATGGCGGAGGCGGCGGATCACAAGTGCCGGAATCGACGGTAGTGACTGTCAAAGCAGCCTTAGCTTTTCCACCCTTTCCGTCAGTGACTGTCACGCGAACTTCATGCGATCCCCTTTGCACCTTGTTCAAATCCCAAACGACCAACTTGCCCTCACCTGAGATCTTGCCGTCGCTTGTTGAATACTCGTAATGCAGCACATCTCCGTCGGGATCAGTCGCACCGACCATCAGGTCAGCTTTGCCTCAAAAGTCAGAATTCGTTGTTGGATCGGGTCAGTACAGGGAGCGGTAGCGACCTGGTCAGTGATCAGCATGCGATATTTCTAATGATTCTTGATTACTATGGTTTGACCAGGTCGCTACCGCTCCCTGTACTGACCCGATCCAAGCGCCATCCCGAATTTTGAGGCAAAGCCGTGTTCTCTGTGTTCTCTGTGTGTCTGTGGTGGATCAATCCCGAGCAAAACACACCACAAAGACACAGAGAACACAGAGGTTGCACAGAGAAGCGTCCTTTGTGACTTTGCCTCAAGAGTCGGGAATTCGTGTTGGACACGGTCAGTACCACCTGCGGTAGCGGATGGGTGCGTAGCTGTGCGGCGCCAGAGGGGAAGACCACCCCGTTCCCGGAATTTCGCGCAGCAGTGTTTCCTTCAAACCTCCAACGAACAACCTTGACAACGGCATGCACATTGCACAACGAAAGGGTTATGAATGCTCAAGTACCGACAATCGAATTTCGCAACGTAGTTCTCAGCTTTGGCGACAACGTCGCGCTTAATGACGTCAGCTTCACTCTTCATCAGGGTGAAATGATTCTCATGACCGGTGCCTCCGGATCCGGCAAGTCAGTCTTACTGCGACTAGCAATGGGTCTGCTAAAACCAGACTCCGGGCAGATTTTGATCGAAGGAAAAGAAATTCAGACGCTCAATGAATCAGCACTCATAACGCTGCGCGGCGGGATCATGGGAATGGTATTTCAGGAAGACTCTCTCTTCACTGGATTGCCTGTTTACGAGAATGCTGCTTACCGGCTTCAGGAGCATGGCTGGTCTGAGGACGACATCAAAAGAGCGGTAGCAGAAGTATTACGTTTTGTCGGTCTCGAAGGAGAAGAAAGCAAGTTTCCGGAAGAGCTTTCGGGCGGCATGAAGCGCCGGCTTGAAATCGCGCGTGCCCTCATTGGCTGGCCGCGAATCATGTTGTTTGACGAACCAACCATGAGCCTTGATCCGATGGCGGCACTCAAAGTCCTGGACTTAGTGATTCGCGCGCGTGACATCAATCAAGTCTCATCAATCTACGTCACCAAGAAGATGCACGAGCTCCATTATCTGGCAACCTATCGCGCTGAGCAGCCGAGCAATGGCGAGATCAGAATTGTCGAAGCTGCTTCAACAAACTTGCCAAAAACGAGAGTGATAGTTCTTGAAGAGGGTAGGATTGTTTTCGACGGTTCAGCGTCAGAATTCGCCACCAGCGAACTCAAGGCGATCCGCGACCTTTCTACGCTCGATGGTCACGACCACTCGCACGAACCATATTTCACTGACCCATGGGACAAGAGACGTCACCCTGCCGAAGAGATTTTGTAAATGCGGTCGGCTTTGCACAAAAAGTGCCGAATTATTGATTTCTCTGCGCCACCTCGGCGTTCTCTGCGTCTCTGCGGTTAACTAATTCAGCAATAACTCACCGCAGAGACGCAGAGAACGCAGAGGTGGCGCAGAGAATAGCAATGTCACCGACTTTTTGTGCAAAG